>VBBH01000309.1 GCA_005888695.1 Candidatus Bathyarchaeota archaeon | reverse complement strand
CCCAACTCCTTGGCTTCCTCTGTCGAAAGGTTCCTGCCTGCTCGCCGATCGATCAAATGATCGCCTTCGACAGTCGCGAAACCAGCTCGAAGAGCCAAGTCGCCATTCTCGAAAGCTACGCCTGATCCGAGCACTTCTACTACTCCTCGTGCCAGATGAGTACTCAATGGATCATAGCCGAGCAATGAAAAGACGCCCGCGTCACTCTCTGGAGCGATACCCTTGCCGACGGTATACAGTAAGCCAAGGGTGCCCATGCTTGCAAGTTTGTCAAGGTTCGGTGTTCGAGCGGCTTCTAGGGGTGTGGGACTACTGTCCTCTCTGTCCCCCGCACCATCTACGACCACCATCATGATTGTGTTCAAGGCACTATGTCCCGTTCGACGACTCCGGTATGAAACTTAAAGAAAAAGGAGTTGATGCTGGGGCTGTCACATGAGGACTCGGCAATAGTTGGCCACGGCTAAGTCGATGCATACTTCACCTCTCAAGAGGACGCATCTGACATCCCACCTGAATGATCAGGTGAACAAGGAAGTCGTCTTGATGGGCTGGGTTCACGACGTCCGTGTCCTAGGCGGCATTGCCTTTCTGCTCTTGCGCGACCAATCAGGGATTGTGCAGGTAACCGCGCCAAAGGCGAAGGCTCCACCAGAAGTTCTGAAAGAGATCGGGACACTTCACCAGGAAGATGTCGTTGCAGTTCGAGGCAAGGTTGTCCAAAGTAAGATTGCCAAGAAGGGCATCGAAGTCATACCTGAGGAATTGGAAGTCCTAACTCGGTCCGAGACACCTCTACCCCTAGACCCGAGAGGTGTACAGAACACCTTGCTCGACACACGATTGAACTGGAGATTCCTAGACTTCCGAAGCGAAGAATCCCGAGCCATATTCAGAATACAGTCCCGAATACTCACTGCCTTCAGAGCATTCTTCATCGATCGTGGTTACATGGAGATTCAGCCACCAGTCATAATCGGATCAGCAAGCGAAGGAGGAGCTGAACTATTCTCCTTGAAGTATTTCGAGAAGGAGGCCTATCTCGCCCAGTCTCCTCAGCTCTACAAGCAAATGTCCGCGATATCCTTTGAGAAGGTCTTCTCGGTTGTCCCAGTCTTCAGAGCAGAAAAATTCGAGCAACCCACTCATCTGAACGAGATCAGACAGATCGATATTGAACAGGCATTCGCCACCGACCAAGACGTCATGAAGGTACTAGAGGAATTTCTAGCCTATTGTACTCAAACGATCGCCAAAGAGTGCATAGAGGAGCTTGACAAGATTGGACGCAAGCTTGAGCCTTTACGATTGCCACTAAAGCGCGTGCGTTACGAGGACGCGGTAAACCTCCTGCGCAAGCATGGAGAGGACATTTCGCAGGGGATGGATTTTTCCAAGACTCAGGAGAAGAAGCTCAAAGAGACTGTTGGTGAAAATGTATTCTTCATTACCGATTGGCCGGTCGAACTGAAAGCGTTCTATGCGATGCCTAACCAGGACAGAAAAACCTGCAAGGCATTTGATATTATCTACGATGGACTGGAAGTGGCCTCAGGGACTCAACGCATCCACATTCCCGATCTCCTGATCCAGCAACTGCGAACAAAGGGGCTGAACCCTGACAGTTTCAAGTATTATGTGGACGCGTTCCGATACGGAGCGCCCTACCACGCGGGATGGTCGATAGGCTTGGAGAGGCTCACCATGAAAATTACTGGGCGGGAGAATATTCGCGAAGCAACAATGTTCCCACGCGACAGGAACCGTCTCACGCCTTAGCTGTTACGACGCATCTTGCTCAGTCGTCCTGCCGCTTCTCTTATCGTAGAGGGATTCTTCGAGAATGAGAATCTGAGCCTCCGCCTGCCCATACTTCCCTTATGATAGAAGCTTGATCCTGGCACTCCTCCCACTCCAACCTCATTGATCAGATATTCCGCGAGCTTACGATCATCCGTGAAACCCGTCCCATCTATCTTCGTCCACACGTAGTACGCGCCTTGAGGAGTAACGCATTCGAATCCGATACTCGTCAACACTTTGAGAAGTAATTCCCTGCTCTTAGCATACTTCTCGACCAGAGATCGATAGTATGACTGTGGTAGCTTCATCGCTCTTAGACAACCGTACTGTAGCGGAGTAGGGGCACAGACCGTTAGGAAATCGTGAGTTTTCCTTATGGCCGACGTTAACGGTTTCTCCGCTACTATGTAGCCAATTCTCCATCCAGTCATGCTGTAGGTCTTAGAGAAGCCCGAGATCGTCACTGTCCGATCATGCATGCCGTCCATGCTTCCAATACTGATATGCTTCTTTCCATCGTACAGCATGTACTCGTACACTTCATCGGTTATTGCATAGGCGTCATAATCCCTGCACAGATCGGTGATGACACGAAGCTCCTCTCGATCGAACACATGTCCGGTTGGGTTATGTGGCGTGTTCAAAATTATCGCCTTGGTTTTCCGGGTGAATGCTTTCTTCAGCGTTTCCTCTTCAAGCCTGAATTTTGGTTCTTCAAGCGGGACATAGCGACACTTGGAGCCGGACAGGATTGTATCGGGACCGTAATTCTCGTAGAATGGTTCTAGGATCACGACTTCCTCTCCCGGATCGAGCAGCGACATCAGAGCCGCCATCATTGCCTCGGTCGTCCCGCAAGTGACTGTGATGTTATCTTCGGGTGTACAATCGATTTGATTGTAGGATCTC
>VBBH01000142.1 GCA_005888695.1 Candidatus Bathyarchaeota archaeon | reverse complement strand
GTCTCGGTCTCACCAACCTTGACACTCGACGCATCGCATGCAACGATGGGGATTACGTCTTTGACCGGTTGGATGGTTGTCCTCTTCATAGTGCTCAACGATTGGAGGCGCGAGAGGTCGAGGTCGTCTTCTACGTCACCATCTTCAATGCCCATTTCCGACAGGTTGACAGGGCGTGGGCTGACCATGGTGCCCTTGAGTCCCACCATCGACTTCTCCGATAATTGTAGCAAAGGTTCCGGTAGTGATGGGAACTGGAATTCTAGCTCGCCTGGGAGGTTTTTTATCTCTCCAAGCGTGTCGGATAGTTTCTGGGTGCGGTGGAGCATAGTCAGCTAGATTCCCCCAAGAATCAGGCGGGAAACCCCATTTCCCGCTTGCCCCCGCACCCGGGGCTCGTCATTCACCCTGAGGTCTGGACCTCCTTTCCGGATGACTCCGGCCGAGGAATAGCCTGCTTTGCTGTTAACGAGCGTGCGGCTTCATGTGCCTTACGAATTCCCTGGATTGTGAGTTTGTAACCGCCCTCGTTTGTCCGATCAATCACTCCTGTCTTGGTCATAGTGGCTAGCGTGTTTCTGACTGTCTTGACCGCGCGTCCGATCGACTTGCTGATGGCTTCAGGAGCCATGTCGACATTTGGTCGACTTCCGACGGCATTCGCAACCCGTACTGCCAAGAGGACAAGAAGGATCGAGTTCTCGGCAGACATCTCTGGTCGCAGCACCACCACTTCGCCTTCTGGCGTAAGTTTGACAACCTCTGATAGATCGTCGACCATGGTTGAATAGTCTGGGCTGAAGGTTAGCTTGGACGCTAGAGAGTAGTTTGGCAATACCCTGGCTGCGAATTGCATGACTTCTCGAACGACGACATCAAGGTCACCCTCGACGGTGTGTTTGATGTCTCCCCATTCGATTGTTACCTTGACCTTGGCCCTTTCTGGTGGTCCAGTTGTGGGCTGGATTGGAGAAGACAATTTTCTACTTCTCCGTGGCTCCTGCCATTCTCGGCATTAGATTCTTCACAACTATCCGAGCACCCATAGTTGTAAGGCGGTATGATCCCTTGCCAACCCGTTCGATCAACTGTTCCTTCCATAACTCACTCAGCCTTCCTGCCACTGTTCCGGTAGGTCGGCCCATCACCCTAGTCAAATCTTCCAGGGACAAGGCATCGTTTTCCTTCTTTCCGAGAATGTCCATCAGTCTGGCTCCGGCTAGGTGGAGCATCAAGAGTTCTCGGTCCCGAAGGTGGGATACGTCCTTCAATACTACTAGCCCTTCTGGGCTTGCTGCAAGGACCCCCGAGCAGCTGTCCATGAACTCCCTTGCGTCCACTGTGAGGATGATTTTCGATACAAGTTCCAAGGACGGATAGACGGTTGACATGTAAGAAACAAGTTCTTTGAGGACAGCATCCGGGGGCCCGAGGATCTTCTTCTCGATGCCTGATGGGTGGCGGATCGTTATCTCAAGAGTGTTACGTGGAGAAGACTGGTTTTGAGGCGGGTTGTAGTTCTCTAAGGTGCTCAACTGGTCTCTGCCCGCTGAAGGTTCGGGTTTGATATATAACAATTCTCTGTCCCGAATGGTATAATGCAAGGTGTTACATTACAAGTTGGGAGCGAAAGTAAAAGTGATTCGGCTCATGTCGACAAGTAGGCAAACAAACAAGGTGTTACATAACGCCGCATGCAAAATCGGGGGAAGAATACCTCTCACCTCAGGCATAAGCATAAATCTGCTTTTGGTTAGCTGAAGCATGCCGTGGAACACAATCAACTCAAAATCAGAATTCTAAAGTTGCTTGGCTCTGGGGACGAGGATAGCGACCGCGTTCGCGAGTTGTTGAGAGAGGTAGACGGTTTGAATTTGTCTCAGAGAGCCGTGGAGATGGCTTTGCTTCGGTATTGGAGGCAGGGTTTGCTCAAGAGGGAGCGGAAGGGAAGGCGGTTCAGGTACGTTCTCACCGCGAGAGGCTCGGCAAGGCGGGATTGGCTAGAATCCCAGGCCCCATAAGGTTGGGCCGGCGAAAGCTGAGGCTAGCGTTTGTAAGTGTCTATGCCCCAGCTCCCTTTTGGTACATCACTGAATCGGTTGCGTCGTACACCGCGTTGTTTGCAGCGGACAGAGCACTTGGAGCGCGTGAGATAACCGAGAATGCGTTTTCGCGTGAAGGGAGGGTGTCTGAAGAGTGATTGAAAAGAGTAATTCAAACAAATCGTTTTTTCCGAATTCCGTGGTACACTTTCTTTAGCCACGTTGCTATTTTTCGCAAGGAGACGGCGCTGACTCGGATAGTAACACTGAAAAGGGCCCGGTTTAAAACCGGCCATCGAGCGGCCGTAGTCTAGCCTGGTCTAGGACATAGCGTACGGGATTGTGCGTCCATTGGGCCTCCAACCCAACGACCCGGGAGATCATCCGGATAGGATGGTCCGGGAATTCAAATCCCGGCGGCCGCACCAACTATCCTACGGGTGGATCCGATGTGAGAAGTGGGAAAGTAAGAGTTGTCGACTTTGAGAACGTTCCTTGGGGGACCCCTCCGGACGCATCTCGGTAGGCCGCTCGTGAGTTCTGAGTGACCTTAGGGTTAGCCTTTCTTTCGGACGGGAAGGCGGCGAGTAATCGTGACACTGCGCACATCTGAACATGAGAATGTCTTTGTCAGTAGGAGCCTGAACAGATATTTCTTCCCATATTGTCGGCCCCTTGCACTCCGGACAGAACAGTGCACCTGAAAAGTCGTGGCTGAACCAGTCATCAGGGATGGATACAACTACTGGCATAAGGATTCGAGGGTCCGAGGGCGACCCAAGAATTGCTTGTACCTTTTGATCACTGTTGTGAGTATACCCGCGTTAAGCCGTCTGGAACGACAATGATTAGAGGCGTTCGATCCCAAGAAAATAGGTTGCAAGCGTAGTCTCGACTCCCTTCCAGGCTTATTGTTATCTCCTGGAGTCCGAGCGGGAGTGCTCCTGAGTTAAACAGGACTTAAGTCGTTGCTTTTCGCTTTCTATATTGACGAGTTATGAGGAAGATACTGTTTCTTATTGGGATCACGTTATTGCTGCTCGGAGTAATAGCAGAGTCAATGTACGTTGTCAGCTCGAGAGTAGCTTACAATGGTCCAACGCTTTCCACGGACGTCTACTTTGTGTCAGGCATCCTCCTCCTCTTGGTTGGGGGCATCCTCTTCTTGGCTAGTGTCAGAATACCGGAGATTCATGTATCAGACAGCCAGGAAAGGACTCTCTAAACTCTTAGATCAGCCTGGACGCGAAAATGGATCTATCATCAATCGCGCTCAAAGCCCCGTGCTATTGATAACGTTCCCGGAGTTGCCGTCTAATATCAGCACGATTTTGTTCCCCTTATGGTTATAGCGAGCAAACCAGATTGGAACATGCAATAGCTCGGTATCAGACAGATCCTCCTCCGAGGAGATTTGCTGGATCATGTGATATTGCGCGTGAGCCTTTTGAGATTGCAGCTCGTCAACAAGCGTCTTAGCCTGATTCTTTGCGGCATCTTCGCTGATGTCACCATTCAGAATCTTGATACCTTTTGGATATTTCGAAATGTCAAAGAGACTCCTCTCTTCAATAGTAAACTGATAGTCGTGAGGTTGATACTCGGTCAAACCCTTCAAGGCCACAACGGGATAATTGTAGTTCTGATTCATTTGAATCGCTTTTCTGGGCCCGCTACCACCGCCCATTCCATGACTCATCATCGAGCCTAACAAGGCCCCTTCCAGCAATGGAGCACCTCCACCACCGAACCCGCCTCGACGATTACCGCTTCCTAACCCGCCGGCCATTACTCCAAGCAATGCTGCCGTAGTTGCCGACTTGTGCGCCTTCCATAACCATGTCCGTCGCTATTATCGAGGCCTTCGCCGAGACGCCGACAAGCCAATACGGAACAATGGAGAGGTTCATTTCTTCGAGAGTGGAGCTTTCTTGCAAGTGTCGATGGAGGAGACCCCTATCCATCATCGATCTAACGAGTTGAGTGGCATCGTCCGCGGTCCGAACCTTGAGAGCTAGCATAGTCTGCTTCTTGATATTCGACCAGCCCAAGCTACCAAGCGTGATGCTTGCGCCGCAGTATTCACAGGTGATGATCATTTCTCCGAACTTGGGAGCTATCGATGCTCCACACGTGGAACATTTCAACGATGTTGCATTGGCGGACCCTAAGACTTGACCCGCATTAGTAGACTCTACCGTCGTCAGGGTTGACATAGACTGTGACGATTGGCCTGTCTGTGTTCCACACTTGACACAGAATACTGCATCGTCCGGAAGTTGTGTACCACACCTTGCGCAGTACATATCGAAAAGATGCTCCTCATGCTGGGCAACTTAATGTTTCGTTAATTGACCACCGAGTCATACCGAGTACCCGGTCAATGAACTTGGTTTGTCATCTTTTGAATTGGTGCTTCAGCCGATCGAGTTCGACCTGAAGTTTATCCTTTCTCTGCAAGTCGTAGAAACTATTCAGAAAACGGATAGTTCCTACGAGTACAAGCAGGTAACCCAATGTAGCAGTTGACATAACGTACGCACCTATTGCGAAGCCGAGAACGATTAACCCTAGTCCCGTCAAGAAAGTGAGTTTGGAGAACAACTTGTGACTTGAAACCTCCTTCTCTAGAACTTTTCGATATTCTCCTGCCTGGTCATCGATCAGTTCCACTGGATGATCTTCTTTTGCCAACGAAAACCCGAAAGTGGCTTTTCCTCCGGTTCGCTATTTAGTGTTGGGGATTCAGCCATTTGATCGTTTGAGAATCAAGTCTTAGGAAGTGATTTAACTCTCGATTAGACCGGCATTTGGACGTCCTATGCCCGCCTATCCTTCCTCAGGCGTATCACAAGTATTCGGCCTTCTTGACGTTCTGCGCGCATACACAGGGAAGACGAGCGTTGCCAAGCTCAACATCGATCTCCATCTGGACATTGACGATCTCCTTCCGCCGATCGCGACGGCGGAATTGCTGGAACTAGTAACGGTGAAGGATGGGGAAATCTCCTTGACCGAGAGTGGTCGCAAGATACTTTCCGCCAAGATGCCGGCCCGAAAGCTGATAATCGGGGAGCAATTGCGCGAGGTTGATCTCTACAAGAAGATCTTGAAGGACTTAGAAAAGAAGAAGAGGCTCTCACTCGTTGACGTGGAGGAGCTGATTGAGGGAGCGTACGGTCCGTTCAAAGATGTCCACGACGGGGTCCGTCTTGTGGTCCGATGGGGTGTGTTTGCGGATCTATTCGACTATGACGGTGCAGGAATAATCCTGCATAAGACTTCCACTACCGCTAGCTGATCCTTGAGATAATCCGATCGACATAATCGTAAAACCTAGGATCCCTCTGGTCCCGTGGCCGATCCATCTCGATCCGGACATTGTCGATCACCTTTCCAGGACGCGGGCTCATCACTATAACTGTGTCTGCCATACCAACCGCTTCTTGCACGTTATGAGTGACCATTATCACAGAGTTAGTGGAGAACTGCGGATTGCTCCAAATCTCCAAGACTTCTTTCCTCAATCCCTCTGCAGTCAACGCGTCAAGGCTAGAGAAGGGTTCATCCATTAGCAATACTTCCGGCTCCAAAGCAAGGGCTCGTGCTATTCCAACTCTTTGTTTCATACCGCCGGATAGTTCTTTGGGATACGAGGCCTCAAAACCGTCTAATCCGACGTCTTGGATAAATTTCTCTGATCGCCTGAGCCGGTCTTCCTCCGTGATCTTCATCCATGCGAGTCCCATTTCGACGTTCTCTAGCACTGTCTTCCATGGTATTAGAGCAAAGGTCTGGAATACCATGCCCATCATCGGAGTCGGGCCTTCGACTGGTTTGCCGTGAAAGTACACGTTACCTTGACTAGGTCTGTCTAATCCATCGATCATTCGAAGAAGAGTGGATTTGCCACACCCGCTCGGACCTACTATGCAAAGGAATTCCTTGCCCACATTAAAGGACACGTTCTCCAAGACCGCAACAGGCTTTTCTTCGCTTAGAAAAGACTTGGATACCTTGTCGATCCGGATAACTGGTTCCTCGGTCATCTGGCTCTCATCCTCGTGCTAGGATTCGAACTTGTACCTGTCGGCTCTCTTCATCAACCTGTGCCAAACCAGCCTGTTGATAATCAAAATGGTTAATGTCATGATGATTATCGCGGTAGCGATTACAACGGTCCCTGCGGACCCTGCATTGTTAGCATTTACCAAGACTGCTCCTAGCCCGGCGACTTGCTGTACTTGTTGTTGACCTGTGACTATGTATTCCGAGACTATTGTCGCATTCCAACCACCACCCCACGCCTGCATGCTTCCCGATATTATCGCAGGGAAGGATGCGGGTATGAGTATCTCCCGGATGAACCGCTTGCCAGAAACGCCGTAGGCGGAGGTGCTTTCAGAGATGTCATTGGGAATGTTATGTATTGCACCGATTATGTTGAACAGCAGGTACCATTGCATTCCGGTGAGAAGAAGTACTATTGAGGCGAGTTGTATCCCCATTGGGGAAGATATCCGGCTCAGAATCAAGAGCGTTACGATCGGAAATAATGCGGTTGCAGGAATTGATTGGCCGATGTCGAAGATTGGGATCAATGCCTTCGCTAGTTTTTGTCTTCTCGCTATAGCAATCCCCGCAAGAAGCGTCCAACCCAGGGCAATGAGATAAGCGGCCAGCAATCTGAGAAGAGATGAAGCTGTCGAATATGCCAGCAGTGGGAAACCACTGAGACAGCCTGTGCAACCCTTTATTGGTTGGAAGGATTGAATCTGGTTCAGTGCAGCTTGTAAGGTTGGTATAGGAGAGTTTTCTAGGAAGAATATTACAAGGACCATCAGACCAAGAAATCCTATGATCACGATCACCCGAGTGACGAGAAAAATTCTCGCGAGTCGTTCTCTGACCTTGGGCGGTACGTGTACTCTCGGAACAGTTTCTAGGAACGAAGAGAGGTTCGTTTTCTCGTACTTGAAGAACGTGACGATCGGGTTGGCTATGCGACCCTCGTACTTCAGGAGGCTTGACCTTAGTTTGCCGTGCCTGGCGTGAAATCCTCTTTGTCCCCCCGTAGCTTCGTACCTGTACTTTTCCGTCCTCGCGACCAATGGTCTCCAGACTATTCGATTAATGGCGATGATCACTAGGACCATGGCTACCAAGCCAATGATCGCGGAATCGAGTCGGCTCTCCGCTGCGGCCTGCGCTATGAAAAATCCAAGGCCTTTAAGTTGCACTTGCGTCATTCCGAATGTTGCATACTCTTCTACTGGAATGAAGTACCATGCGCCCCCCCATGCCAATATGCATCCCCAAATCAGCTCAGGATAAATCGCAGGCAACACCACTTGCCTGAGATATCGGGATCTGGTGATCCCATAGGCCTTCGATGCTTCTTTGATATCATTCGGTATTTGGTTAATCCCAGTAATTACTGCGAACGTCATCGCCCAGACCATTGCCGTAAAGATCAAGATTATCGAAGCAAGCTCCTGTCCGCCCTCGCCGGGGACTCGGGTCAGGACGAAAATAAAGACCGCAGGAAGGAAGCCTAGAACTGGGACCGATTGGAGAACGTCGAGTACTGGAAGTAGGACGTGAGAGGCTCTACGGCTCATCGCTGCCGCAATTCCATATGCAAGGGCAAAGCCCAGGCTAAGTCCGAAGGCTAATGTGAGACGGAGGAGACTGCGAGCCGCGAAGTACGGAAGGTTAATTGGATTCAGAGGGTCCACGGCGTTCAGTTGAAGTGCTAGGGCTAGGTCCACCGAGACGCGCTTCCAAACTCACTCTTGAATTGGATAATGCGTCCGCTGGGCTACTGTCCTTATGTAAATACCTTCGAGCCCGCCTCCATGAACGCTCGAGTGACCGGGTGATTGTCAGTCTAATCACTAATACACACTCTGCTTGACTAGACGGTTTTCCAACCAGTTACTCCTGTCCCGAACTGGCACAGCGACTAGGTTAAATCATGAAGCCGACCCAAGAGGGGGTGTATTCAGAGGGATCGAAGGATGGTTGAAAGTAGTCTACTTTTCGAGGAGGCACCGTATCTAAAGCTCACCGTAACAGGCAGGAAGACGCATCTGAGGAGGACCGTCCAGTTATGGTTCGCCTACGAAGACGGGAAGATCTTCTTTCTCGCACACAAAGGCTCCCAATGGTGGAAGAACCTCTCCCGCAATCCAAAGGCTGAGATCGAGGTTCTAGAAGTCGCATTCCAAGGCCTTGGAAGACTAGTACCAGACAAACTGAGCAAGATCTATAGTCTCTTCAGCACTAAGTATGGACTAGACCAGATGGAACGATGGTACGGGGGAAGGAAGAGGTCGCAAAGACAAGCGATAGAAGTAGAGGTAGGGCGCGTAATCGGCAAGAGGCCGGAAACGTCGAGACCGCTAGAGTCAATTATCAGCATCGCGTAAAGACGGATTCTGGCCGGGTAGAGAATCTTTGGCGTACGGTCTAGCGGAAGGTCTCAGAAAGTCTGCGGGGAAACTCGCCCCGAAGAGTAAGAAAGCAGCAATCATAGTCGGCACATTCGGTAGCCACTTCAAACTCAACGAGGCTCTCGAAAAGATCAAGCAGAATGGATTCAATTACGAAGTTGAGAAAGGACACACCGTCAAGATTTTCTTGGGGAAAAATACGACCGAAAATGCGGAGAAGGTTCGCAGTATCATACGTGAACACTACGGCTACGTTGAACCACTCTAGAAGCTAGACTCAGCCCTATAGAGTCTATCTATGGATCTGTTCAGTAAATCATTGCGCTGCTAGTCGCTAGTCTCTTCTTGTCAGAAATATAGGCGCATTCCTTCAAACCTTTCTTCCGAGCCAGAACATAAGCGAAGCATTGAAAGTAGAAAGCCAACTCGACACCTCGTAAGACAAGATCTCTTGATCGGGATTGAACGCTCAATGTTCGAAGATGAGACTTCCGCAATCCTTCGGAAACCGCATGAGTCTTCGGGTCATAATCGGGGCTCATACAGACAATACTGTCTGTTTTCTTGAGGGAGAATAAGTAAGCGTGTCCGAATTCCTCCGGATACTGACAAGTTGCGGGTAGGCCAAGAACCTCATTGAACTTCAATCCCCCATAGTAGCCAACAGCATGCTCCAATCCGGATCCGATAACAGTGAACGAAGTCGGGATCGATCGCTTTGCCGCCTTCTCCGCCCAGGTCCAAGCACCAGCTAGCGTCTTGCTAACGTCCAGCGCTTTAGGCAGCTTTCCAAGCAAGAATCCGCACGCCAACAAGCTCGAAGTATAGCTCGATGTCCCCGCGGTGGGTACATTCTCCTTGTGATGATCGAGAATTAGGGTATCGTCGCACTTGAGCGCAAGAGGACTGTACGGATCGGATGTCACCGCTACAACTGCTCGGGCCTTACGTCTCAATTTCTTTGCGAGTTTTATATTCGTCTTTGTTTTTCCGCTGACAGAAATTATGACGATATTCTTTTCCTCTGCGATCCACGTCTTCTTCGACAACTCGTAAGGGTCGAACGCCAGCAATCGTCCATTGGAAAGTTCGGAAGCGAATAAAGCTGCAGAGTAAGAATCCCCTGACCCTGTGAAAATTGTCCGTGTTGGTTTGAGTGTGGCGTACTCACTTCTGTGTCGATGAAGTTCGTCGCGGTACGTCGAGAGGGTCGATGGTTGGCTGTCAATACTTCTCCTCATTGCATCCAGAGACGACACTCAATGACCCTCCGTTCGCCAATTGACTAGGACGGCACTGGAGCTAGGACTTCTAACCTATCGATCGGGGCTTCGATAATTCTCTGTTCTAGAATGCTGGTTCTCAAGACTAGGAATACGCAGGCCGCGATGGACGCGACGAGAAGGATCATATCGAGCATAGAGAGTAGTAGTCCGGTTGATTGTTGAGAGAGAACCCAGTCAGGCCGTACCGTCCACGCGTACACGGCGAGATCACAAGCTGCTTCAAATGGCAAAAGAGCTAGAGTCATCTGTTTCAAGTTCCCCCGCAGCATGAACGGTATTATCGCCCAAAAGGCGTAGTAGTGGAATAATTGCCTCAGCGGGATCAACCATACTGCGACTCCTAGGCAGACAATGTCTGCTGCTTGAAGACTATTCGGATTTCGCCAAGCAAAACCCAACACAAATGAAAACAGAGCAATCGTCAAGAGTATCCAGATCTGGTTAACCAACAGTGTTGAGAACTCAATATTGGACAGAGACGGCAACACTTTGTAGGCTAGTATGAACGGGGAAAAACTCCAGGACGGTCGGACTGATATGTTCTGCTGCACGAACGATCCATAATAGCCCGGAAGATTCTGTAGCGGTACAACCGTCAAAGACAGAAATGGCAGGAACAAAGCTCCTAGGATAGTAAGGCTCAATCTTCCCTTCCGGAACAACCAGATCGCGACGAGTGGAAGTGCTAATATCGGATGAATTTTGAAGGCGGCCGAGAGGCTCAGTAATAGTGATCCCGTTATCCAGCGTTCCGCGCAGAGCAAGTACACTGCCCCGACCAGTAGTACTAGTCCGAATACGTCCGCGTGGAACCAGACCTCGCCCATCTGATAGAAAGAGGGCAGCAATACTATCAGTGCTGGGACTGCAAGCCTGGCAAGAATATCGATCTTCATTCTCCTTAGTGTGAGATACGCGAGTCCGCCGAGGGCCACGTGTCCAATCACTAGCCCTATTCGTAAGCTCCAAGAAACCGTTGCAAGGGTCATCGATCCCCCCAATGAGCCGAGCAGGGCCACACCTCCCAGAAGCAGGAAGAAGAACGGGGGATACCCGGTGTTCCAGGG
>VBBH01000141.1 GCA_005888695.1 Candidatus Bathyarchaeota archaeon | reverse complement strand
GGCCGCAGCAGACCAGTTGCGAGAGATCGTCCCGATGCTATCTCCAGGAAAGCATAGCCTTGGCATAGTAGTATTTGGACGAGGAGCAGATAATCTCTCAACAGGCGAGGGACTTCGATCGGTCGAGCAGGACTCTTTGGGAGCAATGAGCAAAGTAACCGAGCTCCTAATCGCCAGAGACTAGACAGCTGGATCGAGGAACTGGGTTTTATCGTAGCCTTCTGCGTTGCACTATTTTGGTGAGACCCCTTGCGCTCTGGACTCTCCACAGCTGGAGTCCAGCCACCACTATTGTTCCGAATGAGGCAATGAGCTGGGAGGCAATGAACTTGGTTGGAGCATCCGTCCTCGATAATCCGTATGACCAGCTGTAGAAGCCGTCGATCGATCCTCTCAACGAGGGCACTGAATTGCCTACTCCGTTAGCCAAACCGACCCACCAACTGGATTCTAGGATGTAGGGAAGGAAGAGCAGGATCGTGAATGGTGCTAGTATGAGTGCACTTGTCCGAATCATTCGGAGAAGATACATGATCCTCCTGACACGTCTGTCGGAACTCAGACCAGCGTACGCAATCCGTTCGAATAGACCCTGCCACAAACTAACAAGCAGTACTGCATTTCCCAGTGCCAATGCCAGCGAGATTGAGAAGGGAATTAGCCAACCGCCAAGTTGGAGCTGGACCTGTTTGTCCAGCATCCCTCGGCTGATCATGAAATCAAAATAGAAGAGCTCTATCAATGCGCTTACGAGCGCGAATCCTAGTAGTGGAATCCGTGCTCTAGTGCTTTGCCAAAACCCGTAGAGCCATCTTGGACCATGAAAAACTATCTTGTCTTCCGTTCCCATTTTGATTCTAGGATTAACAAGCGCATTGCAACTTGTTAAAAAGCACGTTCTCTGTTACCCTAAACATTCTGGGTACGGTAACGAGGGCTTAGTCTAGTCTCTGCCGAAACTGTGGACAGTCGAGGGACGAAAATATTCCCTGTGGCCCTCGCATAAGCTTTCAACGGGTATGTCATAGGTGAGCTTGACAAGATATGGACTGGGAGTAGTAGCCCTCCTTCTCTTAATCCTAGGATTCATGCTTCCAGCTAGTCACGCTGATGCTACAATTTCACAACAGACGGTCAAGCTATTCAATGGTGGGAGATTGCGAGTTGATTCGACACAGAATTCGATTAGGAAGATAGTTGTTCAGGGCAACATTACCGCTGCAAGAATAAGTAATAACACGATTCCCGCCAAAAGTTTCTCATTGTCATCGAGTACTACTCAGTTCTACACCGTCTACCTCTGGCTATCGCTTCCTGGAAGCTACGTTGCAACGATTAGTCTAGACGATCCCAGTGGCAAAAATTCCTCTAGTCTACCGTCCTTCTACCTGTCCGGTGGTGACTTGAATCTCACCATATTCGCCAGTTTCGAGCCTGCCCCGACGGGGCAGCAGGGAGGAAGCATTGGATGGAACTCTTTTTCGGAGTGGATGACCCAGTTCAGCGGAGCCTTTCCCTGGTGGGTGAAGATCTTGTATTCTGCTTTAGGGCTTCAGTTTGGTTTGATAGGGTATAGATGGATAAGGTTCGAAGATGAAAGGCGCAGGATCGAAAAACATCTACCTCCTCTCGACAGGGGAAACAAGGCGTATCTCTGGACAGACATTCTCTTCCGAGCGCTACTTACAGGATTTGTTCTCTGCATAGTAGTGATGATAGGAGAAGCTATTATCGTTCTTGTGGCCCAGAACCTCTTTTTCGTCACACTCTCCTTTGTCTCATTGCTAGATTTCTTCTCTCTCTTCTTTGTCGCGATCATTGCATTACTCATCTACATTGGCAGGGAGGCTATGGATCGGTTCCTTGACTTGAAGCCGTTGATGGAGGACTAAGATAGAGAAATTGTCAACAACGAAGACCGCTTCTTCAAAGCTGCGGATGGCGTCCAATGATGATCAAGTGTCAGAGTTCCTATTCGGCTCCGTAAGACCTTGGTGGGACAAGCACAAGTGGCTTCGCAGAGCTTCGTTTCTAGCGTTGAAGACGGTTGACAGGTCCTATGTTCGGTGGAGCAAGGCACGAGTCTCTCCGCGCCGTTTCAAGAAAATCCAGGAGAGACTCGACCGCGAGTATCCGCCCGAAAAATTCTCGCCTTCGAACATGATCGGTCGGGAAAAAGAGTTCAACCTTCTCCTTGACTCGTTCAGATTGCACGTTCTACGTCATCCAGTGCTGGAGAAGTATTTTGGTCGTGAGGAACTGCCCAAGGCGGTCTGTCTGGCAGGGGATAGTGGGACCGGTAAGACGTTCCTTACGATGGTTGCTTTGCGTCAAATGTTGATAGAAGGCTACAGGAGCGGGCTCTTGGTGACGCCTGTCATCCTGAAGGGATCGGACGTCTACTCAGAATTCTATGGGAAGAGCACTAGACAGCTGGGACGGTTTCTCGATTATGCAAGCACAATCCCGTCTGTAGTGTATATCGACGAATTCCAGAGTTTCGGACGAAAAGTGAAGGGAGAGACGGGGGCGGAGATTGAGGATACTAGGCTGCAAGATGAATTGAACCGGTGGTTGGACAAGATTGTGAACGGCAAGTCGCGTACGCTAGTGGTTGTCGCTACAAACGCGTACGAGAAAATTCGGGAGGACATTAGACGTCGTTTGTGGAAGGTCAATCTGAACGATGACATCACCAGAGAGATGTTGATCGCTGTCGTCTCCGACTCATTGAAACGGGATGGCTGGACGAACCTCAAACCTGAGGACCTATTGGATATGGTGGAGAAAGAAATCACTCGTCGGAGGAAGAGCTCCCTCACGCCAAGCGATGTCCAAGAGGTGTTTCGGGAAGTTCGGCGAACAAAGGAGGGACATTTGCGCGAGGAACTTCGGGATAGCGGCGTCTCCTCCGCACGAACCGCCACCACGGGGAGGCCAAAGTTCATAGTGGACCTTGATGATTTCGCCAAGGCAAGCAGGAACATCAAGCTCTACTCGGAGCAGGAAAAATCGCAGGAGGTTATCGACGCGGTCTACGTGATGAAGGTGAAACAGTCACGCGACGACATCGGCGGCTTGCATGATGTAAAACACAAGGTACTCAATCATATCGCGCTGGCTTTCAATCCTGTTATGTCGGAGCTTGGGCACGAGGCTAATCCTCGATTCCTCCTCATCGGACCACCGGGCACGGGGAAGACGTTGATAGCGATGGTGGCTGCTGCCGAGAATAGTGTTGGATTCATAAAAGTCCGCGGAGGTGAGCTCATGAGCGGAGCGAATTATATGGGAGACCCTGAGAAGAGGGTTAAGGAACTCTTTGCTCTGGTTCGACAGAAGAGCCCTTGCATCTTGCTTCTCGACGAGGCTGATGCGATATTCTGGGGCGGCGATCCGTCGAGTAATAAGATTCTAGCACAGGTGAAAGCGGAACTTAGCGAGTTGCGACCCGAAGACCGAGTTGTTGTCATGGCGACCACGAATAAGGAGCAGCTTATTGACCAAGCTACCAAGGATAGATTCGAGCCTAACATCTACTATGTGCACACTCCACTCAATGATAGCGAGTGGAACGAAGTGCTTGCGATCCATCTGAGAAGCTTCCAGAAATATATCCATCCGGAAGTGGACGCTCCAAAGATCACTCGTATGTTCAGAAGACAACGGGTCCTAAGCCCCCGAGGTGTGGCGGAGACAGTGGCAGAGGCCCATAGGCTGTGGGCGTCGGAGGTAGCGGCCGCTAGGGAGATCTCGCAGGCACGTCACGATAACCAGCCGATTCAGAGGGTCCTAGACAAATATCAGGAGGATCTGGATCGGTTGAAAGAAGTCCTGGAAGTATACAAAGGAGAAGGAATCAGACTAGAGGTTGACACGGTCAACAAGGACAACTACAAGATTCGATTGTTCCACTTCCAGAAAGCAATAGCAAGTCTAGAAACCCTTGAGGATAAGGAGCATCGAGAGATAGCCGAGGCTCTGATACTGCCCCAACAAACCCCCGGCGTATCATACGGATTGTACACAAGCGATAGGGGATTAGGTGGTGTCCTGACCATACAATGTACGATCCGCCCGGCTACTCCCGGTGAGAGGCCTGTATCTGTAACTGGTCAAGCGAGCTCGACCGCCCTCGGTCAGTCGTTCGTTCCCGACGATTCAGTAGTACATAGCGCAGAGAATGCCGTGGAAGCGCTTAGAGCATGGTTATGGTCCAAGACTCGAGTAAATCTGGCAAGGTTCCATGTTCATTACCAGATACGCAGCATCCTGGAGGGTGCACCGGGCCAGGGGGTTTCTGGGCCGAGTGCTGGCTATGCGATGGTCAATGCACTAGTTTCCGAGCTTGCCGGCATCTCGATTCCACAATCAAAAGTCATGACCGGGACGATTGGTTTGAAGATGGACGTTGGACCTGTTGGCGGACTAGGTGGTAGGGGAAGAGAGGCTGGAAAACTTGTTGGAATTTTGAAGGCGGATAAGGTGAAGATTACCGATCTCCTCGTGCCGGAGTCGAATTATCGTAGCGCGAGCGATGAGATGCAAATGGTCGGGGAGGAAGGGGTAAAAGTTCACTCGATAAGGAACGCCCAGGATGGATGGCCTGTATTGTTCGGTCTTACCGCCGAGGAGTTGGCGAAGAGGGTGAGGGTCGCGTTGGCAGAGAGAGAATCAATCGTTGATGTCGACTCTATTTCCGGACGGATTGCAGGAAGTTCTTGAATACGTCCGTGCCTCGGGTGGTATGAGATACCTCCGGATGGAACTGTACACCGAACAGATTCTGCTTCTCATGCCTCATAGCCTGAATAGAACAGTTCTCTGAACTCGCTAATACACGAAAGCCTTGAGGCACTTTTACAACCTCGTCATTGTGAGACTCCCAAGCAGTGAATGAGGGACCGGTACCTCGAAGAATACTATCCTCTTCTGCAACTGAGATTTTTACTGGACCAAACTCTGGTTTTGGAGCAGCACCTGTTTCTCCACCATATACGGTCGCCATGAGTTGGTGAGTGACGCAGATGCAGAGAAGTGGGAGTTCTACCTCCTTGATCAATTGAGCAGCACTGGAAAGCTCCGGGGTCAGATCAGCGATGCTGCGGACTCTTTGCGGACCCCCGCCCATCACTAATGCATCTGCCTTGAGGGCTTTCAACTGTGCAACGCTCGTGCCTGCAGGCAATAGCTTGGACTCGGCTCCCAGGTCCTGCAGCGTTCTTGCGATCAGATGATTGTATTGGCCTTTCGTGTAGACTACTGGAACGATAGGCATTCCTATTCGAACTCTATCGTCGCTGGTGGTTTGGGAGTTATGTCATAGTAAACCCGCCCGATCCGTTCCGAAGATTTCAGCACTTCTTCGGCGGTATCTTTCAAGGTCTTCCAAGATATTGGCGTGACGCTGGCAGTCATATAGTCCCTAGTTGAGACCGCGCGGATCAGGATCGAGTATTGTCCCTCGCTCCGCCGATCTTTCACCAACATCGCGACTCTTGTTATGTCCTTGAAACTCTCGACGATAGATGACTGCAGAACGTTTAGCTTGTCATGCAGCCAGCCGAAAGCCTCTCTAGTTTCTGGCCGAAGGTCTATGCTGGCGAGTCGACCGTAGGATCTTTCGTCTCCTTTCACTCCGGTGACTCTGTCCATGAACGCTTCTGCCCGTACATCGCCCTCGGGAAGATCAAGGGCCTCGGCGGCCACTTTTCGGAGGGCTTTTGGCAAAGGTTCGTTTGCAAATTTGTTTTCGATTATCGCCGCGAAGTACTGGTTCGATCCTACCGCGCCAAGTCTGTCCTCCACTATCGAAGTCACGCGCTTGAGTATGTCGAGCTTTGGCTTCTTCACCTCGCCAATACATCTAACGAGTAGCCCGGGACCCGGAAACGGTTGTCGTTGCGAGAACTCGTTCGGAACCGCGAGATGCTTGGCAAGGCTTCGCACCTGGTCTTTGTAGAGCTCTGAGAGAGGTTCTAGGAGTTTGAAACCGTATCTTGCATGAGGATTGATCCCCACTTGTTCCAAGACGTTGTGCTGCGTCTTGATGCCGCCCTGGGTCTCGATCCAATCTGGAGCGATCGTACCCTGGACTAGGTATTCGCATCCAAACTTGTCGGCTTCCTCTTTCAAGACCTGATAGAATGTCTCGCGGAACTTCTTTCTCTTCTCTTCCGCCAGGGGCTCGTCCGCGACTGCCTTGAGGAATCGTCCAGCTGATCGGACAATCCGAATCTTCAACTCTAGTGGAGGCTTTGCGAGCTTGTCCCTCACTTTCTCAGGCTCGTCTTCACGCATGAATCCCGTGTCGATTAGGACTGGGATGACGCGTTCGCCGAGTGCTTGACGGGCCAATAATGCGGATATGGTGCTATCGACGCCTCCAGAGATTGCCGCTAGGGCTTTCTTGCCGTCAGATAATTCACGGAGGCGGCTGGTCTGGGCTTGCAGAAAGCTTGAAGGCCGGAATCCGGTGACTTGGGCCGCCAACCATCAGCCACTTACAACGTTATCCGGCAAGCATCATTTATGACTTATCAACATCGCTAGAAACCATGATTTTGCTCAATGCGTGACCGTCTTAGGTTTCGCAAGTGCTTGATTGTAAAGGACGAGGAAAGGTCCAAGTCGCCATCGGCCCCAAGGCGTGACCACACTTGGTCCTCGAAGACGGCCCGTTGCTAGCGCACGCTCCCGGGCACAAATCCCCATAGGGAAGCGAGTATGAAGATACTACGTGTTCATTCGGGTGAAATATTTGTTAAATCGAGCTGGGCTAATAGCAATCTTGTCCGCAGCCATCATACCATGTGCAAGCGGTACTGCCTACTATTACCAACAACGGCTGCAGGATGCAAACAACCAAATCTCCCATTTGCAGAATCAGGTCGACAGGCTCAGGTCAGATGTGGACAAACTGAAAAGGTCTTCCACTTCCGTTACCGCCAACCCTTGCGCCCCACCAAGCACCTCTTCCAACACCTATGACGCTAACTTCCAAGGGACCGAATACTGGGCCCAGAACGTAACCTTCACCGACGTAAACCAGCAAATTACACTTGCCGGAGTACAATTCGCCACCGTCTCCTTCTCCGACTCGTCAGTCTCCCATCTAGAGAATGGACAATGCGTCTTTGTCAACAGCCCAACCACACAAGCATCCATCCAAGTCAAAATAACATTCACCGGACGATTCTCTGAAACTCTAAGCCTTAGTTACAAAGGAGGATTACAAAGTGAACAATCAAGTCTTACCACCCAACTTCATCCGAGAGCCGGACTCCTATGGCAACCCGGCGAATCCTACGTCATCCTACTCGTCAGCAAGACCTAGCCCGGACGCCGCACGATGATTTAGCAATGGGGAAGATTCTACTGTTCATCGGATTATGACTTATCAACATGTGGCGTATCCTACGGGCGGGGGATTGCCAACGTTGCTTGCTCACAAAGACAGCGAACCGGAAATCATCGGCAAAGGCACCTGGCTTGACAGCGTAGCCCAGCGAATAATCGACCGTGAGCGAAAGCTCGGGCGATTGAACGGGGTGATCAGGGTCGAGAGTGGACTGGGAGCCTCTGGCGTTCCTCATCTTGGAAACTATGGGGATGTGGCTAGAGCGCATGGGGTCAAAATGGCGCTAGAATCTGTTGGAGCTAAAGCAGAGCTCATACTTTTCTCCGACGACAAAGACGGGCTCAGGAAAGTTCCTGCTGGCCTCCCGAAAACGCTTGCGAAGTACATTGGCCATCCAGTCTCGGACATTCCCGATCCGTTCGGTTGTCATCAGAGCTATGGAAGTCACATGACTAGCCTCCTCCGAGACGCTCTAGATAAGACGGGCATCGAATACACTCACGTTTCTGCGGTCGAGGCTTACGCGCAGGGATTGTTCAACCGGCAGATCCATACGATACTTTCCAATTCGGAGAGGGTTGGCCAGATAATCAAGGAGGTTTTGGGACAGGAGAAGTACACTGAGGTTCTGCCGTACTTCGCGATTTGCAGACAGTGTGGACGAATCTATACCACCAAGGCTTTGGAATACGACGCGGGTCGTCACGTCGTCAAATACTCGTGCGAGGGGATGCAGCTTCGCGGCTCAATCTTGGAAGGATGTGGATACACGGGGGAAGTGGATGTTTACTCGGGACAAGGAAAGCTTAGCTGGAAGGTTGAATTTGCGGCCAGGTGGTCGGCGCTGAAGATTGCTTACGAGCCGTACGGGAAGGATCTGATAGAGTCCGTCAAAGTCAACGACAGAATTATGGAAGAAATCCTCGGAGAGCCTGCACCATATCACACTAGGTACGAGCATTTCGTGGACAAGACTGGCAGGAGGCTTCAGAAGTCGGTGGGCAACGTGATAGCTCCACAGTTATGGCTGAAGTATGGACCTCCTCAAAGTCTACTCCTGCTGATGTTCAAACGGAGCACAGGAGCACGTCCCGTCGAGTTGAAGGATGTGCCGTCCTTCGTAGCTGAGTTAGATAATTTAGAGGACGTTTACTTCGGGAAGACCAAGGCTCCTGATTCCAAAGACGAGGCCAAACTTCGCGGCCTGTACGAGTATGTCTGGAACCGGAAACCTCCGGCCTCTCCGGGTCCCCACGTCCCTCACAACTTGATGGTCTATTTGGCTAAGGTGGCCCCAAAGGGCAAGGAAGAATCGTTCATCATCGAGAAACTATCTGGTTACGGATACAAGATCAATCAATCTGATCCTCGATTCAAACAAAGGCTTGAGGAAGCGGAGAATTGGGCCAGAGATATGGAAACAATTGCTGCTCCTGAAACAAACGTCCGGCTGGAGGGTCCTGAGAGAGATGCGGTGCTCGACTTTGCGACTATCGTTAGCGCCAGCAGTGACGATGAGAACTACATCCAGAACGTGATATTCACCACAGCAAGGAAGCACGGGCTTGAGCCAGGCAAATTGTTCAAGACCCTGTACCGCATACTTATCGGATCCGAATCTGGGCCGAGACTTGGCCCCTACGTGGTTGCTATGGGTCGCGAGAGTGTAGCCGCCACCCTTGTCCGCGCAGCTAAGAAAGTTGGCGACCAATAGCATGATGAATCCGGCAAGTGAACTGATGATCATTCCGTTCCGCCAAGAGGATCTCGCCTCAGTATTCGAACTGGAGCAGTTATCTTTCACTGACCCGTACCCATGGTGGCTGCTCGCGGAACTTGCGCGAAAGAATCCTACCACGTTTCTGGTTGCTAAATTGAAAGATCGGGTGGTCGGCTATGCTATCATCGACGGTTCGGAAGATTATTACCACCTTGTATCAATCGCTGTACACCCTGAGCTTCGAAGGACTGGAGTGGCAACGGGCCTACTTCAGGCGCTTGAAGAACACCTAACCCATAGCGGATTGGTCCGACTTGAAGTACGAGAATCAAACCATGCGGCTATGCAGTTCTATGTCAAGCATGGATTCGAGAAGAAGGATATTGTACCTGGCTACTACGCCGACGGAGAAAACGCCATCACGATGGAAAAGGCAGGAAAGGAATCGTGAAGTTAGCCGACTTAGTTGCTTCTAGGAAGCGCGAGCTTAGATTCACGATATTCGCACTCGCCACAATCGGCCAATTCTTCCTGGCCATGGTTACAAGTTCGATTCCGGTTCCTGCTGATGAGGCTCGAGACATAGTCAAACAGATACCGACGTCGATCGACACGCTTGGAATCTTCAAGAACAATTTGCTGGTTGCTCTTCCTACCTTCACTCCTGGCCTAGGCATTGGCTGGCTGGTCATCATCATGTGGAATACCGGCCTGGCAATCTCGTCAGAAGCAATGCTTTCAACTCCGCCTGTTCCAGGGTGGTTTAGCTGGGTGACGATCTCATTCTTTCCCTTCTTCTGGCTGGAGATAATGGCCTACTCGGTCGCAGCCACTGCTGGACTCATGGCCTTTCTAACGATCGTTTTCGACGGGAAGAAATTGCGGGCAGAAGCCTCTAGATTCGTCCTTGAACTAGTATTGTATGCGTTGCTTCTTTACAACGCTGCGCAAGCCGAGTACGATACTATTACGACCGAGAGGATGACCCCTGGAACCCCAATCCCTCTGTTGGGATGGGCGACAAATGTGACGGTAGGTATGGTCGCGATCTTGGGGTTCACTCTGTACCGAGATATCAGAGTAACGCGTAGGGACTGGTCGATTTTTCTTGGGCTTATCGCTGTTTTGCTCTTCCTACCTTTCATTTACGTAATTTCGGTTCTCTCCTTCATGGCCTATCTACTTTGGAAAAACGCTAGAAATCAGAATGTGGGAATGACGGTCGCTCCGACTCCCTTGCAATGAACCAAGGACTGGATCGTTTGCACTCGACGAAGAAGGCTTATGAGATGTTATTGCGAGACGACCGCGCGTAGCCCGGTGGTGTAGCGGACTAGCAAGGGACCAGCATGCCCGGTCAATGACGGGCTTTGGACCCGTCGACGGGAGTTCGAATCTCCCCCGGGCTACCATCGACCATGAGTGCGAGTACGTATGCTACAGTATGCGGGACAAAGGGGTCAAGAAGCCTCTGAAGACCACGGAGCAGCTCGTCTTAAAGATCTACTCTGACACAGCAGGTGCCTGAAGGAAGATCCAGCAGGGAGTAAGGAAGAGCTGACAGATTTTGAAGTCGTCGATTGAGAGGTCGGCAGTTTCGTTGCGTCTTTTTCTTATATCAAGGGCTGGAATGAGAGGATTAGCAACGCAGCGACCACAGCAACTGTCATAACTCAGTCATTCAGTCGAGCAGTAAGGCGTCAGGCGTGAGTTCTGTAAAAAGCGTGACCGTTATCGACTGGCTATTGGACTCGGACCCTGCAATGCGCTGGCAGGTCATGCGCGACCTGACCGATGCACCTCCCGAACTAGTCGCAGCCGAACGCGGAAGAATCGCCAAAGAAGGATGGGGTGCCAGACTGCTAGACCTGCAGGGCGAAGACGGCCAATGGGCGGGAGGGGCCTGCTTCCCATCGCAGAGCATCTACCAGTCCGTCAAGAACCAAGGTCAACCATGGATCTCCACACTGCCAACACTCCAACTACTACATGATTTCGGAATTGACCCGCACTCTGACCGCGTACGCCGGGCCGTTGCGATGGTCAGAGACGGCTGCCATTGGGAAAATGCGGGGCAGCCGTTCTTCAAGGGCGAAGTCGAGCCCTGCATCAATGGCAGAGTCGTCACATTGGGCACTTACTTCGATCAAAACGTGGACGCCATAGTCGCCCGCCTACTTATCGAGCAACTCAAGGACGGCGGGTGGAACTGCGAGGTGGAGAACGGTTCCATCCGTTCGTCGTTCGCTACCACAATCAACGTCCTAGAAG
>VBBH01000279.1 GCA_005888695.1 Candidatus Bathyarchaeota archaeon | reverse complement strand
TCTATGAGGCTTGTAAGAGGTTCGACGCTACCGGCATGGACCTCGGGTCTTTCAGGCCGGAACGATCGAGTTGTTTCGATCCTCCGACAATTGTTGGAACAGTGTTTCACTCTTGATAAGATAGGGCTAGATCATGGCGAGTTAAGTCATGCGCACAAGAACGTCCTAGTGACCTCAGAATATCCGGTAATTATCGACTTCGAGAGCGCGAGCCTGAAAAGGAGAACAAGCAACGTAACATCGATCATTCAATACCTCTTCATCGCCGGAAGAGTTTCACGTATCTTAAGGGAAATCACGAGTTGTGACAATGAGAAGAATCTAATTGAATCGTTAACGCGCTACAAACGAAGTATGACTAGAGATGAGTTCGAGAATGTGTTATCTGTTCTAGGGCTTTAGGTTGTGAACAGGCGGCTCAGGCAAATGCCTTCTCGGTCATCATGGTTCCGAGTAACTTTGACCAATCATCGCCGTCTGACACATAAGAGAGGGTTCGAGACGGAAATAAGGGTTAGGGGCATTCCGTCGTCGCTCACTTAGCGGCGATCAAACTTCTTCGAGGAGCCCCCAGTCGTTCGGAGGCTTTGCTGATCCAAGGATCAGATATAGCAAGGAAGCCGAAAGATTATTCCCAGCCGTTCCCTCAACTCTGGGAGTGAATCGGCGTTTGGAACCGAGCGAAGTCGACATGACGGGCAAAGTATGCCTGATCACCGGGGGCAATTCCGGAATAGGCAAAGCCACTGCCCTGGGTCTTGCCAAGCTGAACGCTTCAGTTGTGATAGTTTCCCGGGACAAAGACAAGGGAGAGGCGACGCTGATTGAGATAAGAGGTAAGAGTGATAATCGAAACGTTGACGCGATGACGGCGGACTTGTCGTCCCAAGACTCAGTCCGGGAACTGGCGCACGATTTCAGGGGGAGATACAAGAAGCTCCATGTTCTCATCAACAATGCCGGGATCTTCTTGCCCAGGCGCTTTCCGACTGTCGACGGACTCGAGACAACCTTCGCTACGAACCATTTGGGACACTTTCTTCTTACCAATCTACTCTTGGACGTGTTGAAGGCCAGCGCACCATCGCGAGTCATCAACATAACATCCTCCGCACACCGTGGCACCACGATCGATTTCGATGATCTACAGGGGGAGAAGAAGTATAGTGGATACCACGCCTACAGCCAATCAAAACTCGCCAATGTTCTCTTTACTTATCAACTGGCAAAACGGCTGGAGGGAACAGGGATCACAGTCAACTGTCTCCACCCTGGCGTTGTAAGAACAGGGTTTGGAAAAGACGTGACCGGCCTCATGTCCATTCTCGTAAGGGTGGGCAGTCCTTTCATGATGAGCCCAGAAAAATCTGCTAGAGCAGCAATCTATCTCGCAACATCACCTGAACTGGAAGGAGTTACCGGCAAGCACTTCTCTAGAGGAAAGGAAGAGAGATCGTCAACGGAGTCATATGACGCCGCGTCGGCAGAGAGACTGTGGGACGTCAGCGCCAAACTAACAAGACTCAACGCCTAGACCGGCTGCGACCGGGAACCGAAATTTCCTCCGGTCAACAAATAACCCATCCTTAGCCAGATCGAGCGGGAGAGGGATAGGAAGAAGTCGCGTTCGATACGAGTCACTGGCCGGAACCCTAAGAAATTTCACCGTGGAAAAAGGAAAGCGATCCGAAACCACTCACTTTGTGCCCCACTTCCGGCCGTCTATCTCTAGCCCCCGATCTCCACTCGCGAGACCTCACATCCTCTTAGGAGTCAATTCTCGACGTCCAAAACCCAAACCCAATCCCTCAAATTCGCTCTCCATCCACCCAGTATACCCCCGGAAGTCCCCTTAGAAACGCCTTGAAAACCGCTAACCCCTCACGAAAATGTCAAAATCCACTCTCCGCTAGACCCGGAATCTCAGTATCCCCCTCGTCCAACTCGTCAAAACAAGGAACAGAAAACCAATCCCACTCTAGAAAAAAGGGAGGATTATCAACAACAGTCCCAAGACACAAGACACTGATTCCTCAAGACTCTCCGAATCCTTTCGAACTGCTCAAGCGTCCCTTTGAGGCTCTTGCATCCAATCGCTGTCCGCCAAATCCCTCTCCGCATACCAAGCCCGCAGGACAGAAACCCCTCTTGGCGTAATAGAGTACGTCTCCGGCATCCGACCATCCTTCGACACAATCCTTAGGAACGTCCTTGCCACCAGCCGATCAACAACCTCGGCCATCTTCCTGTCACTGGATCTCTTCAATTCGATCTCGTGCTCCTCGGCTTCACGGAGCACGTTCCGTTCCTCATCAGAGAGTTCGGTCATTAATCGTAATCCCCAACACACGCCATCGCCAAAGTGTTAGAACTGGCATTCTAAAATCTAACGCTTAGCTTCGCCTGCTCCGTATTCGTTCATGCATTGAAAGCGCTAAACCCGGATCACGAACGTCCAATACCAGTTGGCGAATAAGAATCCGCTTCCCGAACTAGCGCTCTTCATGAGAAGCAACGTCACCGGCTTGAGGCTAGAGCTCACGGTCGTAGGCCCTCGTCCTAAGGTAGCTTCTCGACATTCTCACGTAGTTTTGCCAAGACGACTTCAACATTCGAAGGTCGCCATCGTTCACTCTCCTAGTCACCTTCGCTGGAACACCCACTGCGACCGACCCAGCCGGAATCTTCTGTCCGCCTGGGACAACACAACCTACTCCAATGATACTATGCTTTCCCACCACCGCTCCATCGAAGATGATCGCCCCAACGCCGATCAAGCATTCGTCTCCGACGCGGCAAGCATGTACTACAGCATTATGAGCAACAGTAACCCCATTACCAATCACGCCATCGTTCTGGGCGGAGCAATGGACCACAACA
>VBBH01000278.1 GCA_005888695.1 Candidatus Bathyarchaeota archaeon | reverse complement strand
CTAGGTTCCGATGGGCCTCCTTAAGCCGGCGAACGTAGCCCGCAATATCCTTGAAGAAGCCCGGCTTGAGCAACTGTAATTCTTTGGAGGCTCGTTCCTGATTCCATGCTTTTACAGCATCATCGTAAACTGTTATCCGTACCATTCTCCTACTGGGAAGTCATCGTTTGCATGCGATCTAGTGAACTATGATTTCCTTTGACCGACAGGTTCTGCCCTGTGTTTGCAAAGTAGAATCAGTGCTGCGGCTTCTGGAATCTCTACCGTTTCATTATTGAACGGTCCCATTACTGAGTCTTTGATTCTGAGCGACGGTGCTTCTGTTACGTGAATCCTCAGTTTCCCTTCGAAAGCGATAGAGTCTGTGAACGGATCGAAATCCTCCAAGCCTCGTTCAGAAACCTGCATTGCAAGGAGTCCAGTGTTCCCATTGAGGGTCCCCGGCATTCGGATAAGCCGGTGAATATCAGTTGTGACCACTGAATCAATCCGGGCCGAGCTATTCTCGACAGCTTTGACAGCCAGGTCCTTCCATGTCGAGAGTCCTACCCCCTTCGCTGAACTCCAGAACGAGCCGCCCTCAAGGACGCGCTTATTGTCCCAGGCCTTCAAGGAATCTGAAAGACCGGTCTTCCCGTTTTTATGTAGAAGGTCGTATACTCCCGAAACGATCCTACCTCTCCAGCCTGGTTCGCCGAGTTGTGGTCCTTCGATCACCGTGACTCCGCGAGTTTTCGTTTCCGCAAGTCCTTGGAGTTGAAAGTCCACCTGTTGTCCAAGGACATAATCGGCAATCTCTCGCCTCTCCTCGTCTCGGAGAAATCTGAAACCTTCAGAGTACACGTGCACGTGATAGCCGCGATGCCCTGAGAAGAAGATGCCGATGTCGTCCGGGTTGATTCCAAAGTCGGCGTAGAGTATTCCGAGAAGCTTGAAAGTCTCCTCTTTGGCCTGACTTAGGCATTTCTCGCAGAGCCAAGTCTCAGAGTCCAATCGGTCGTTCTTACATTTCGGGCACAGCTTTGGAGTAGTTCCTTTACCAGTTGTGTTGCACGCTTTGCATTTCCACGTGTCATGGTCGGTCTTGCAGGGTGTTTCGAGATGGTCTGCGTCAATGTCGAAGACAAGGTCAGCACCAAGCCATCCCTTCTCTTCCATCGATGCGGTCGGTTGTTGGTAATAGGCGGTGGAGTAGTAGATGTGTTTGGGCGCAAGGTCTCGGGCCGCGGTAAGGAGGGATTCCGCTGTTTTGAATCCGCGGTGTCTGACCATGAACTTCTCCTTGAACATTAGAAATCCATACTCTCTCTGTTCCATTTTTGGGGGCGTGTGCAATTTTCGATTTGGGGATGCGTAATACTCGAGGAATTTCCTCTTCACTATCTCGTCTGACGGATTCAATTTACAGCCTTCTTTCCACGGGTCAATGTCCTAGCTTGAGTTTTGTAATAGCTCAGTGGGTTTCTGATTGTTGCGCAGATCTCGTCGGGCTTGTAGCATACACCATGTGTCTTTAACGTGGTGCACATTGGGCAGGTGTATTTTGTTCGGCCCCCACGTTGGCCAGCTATGTGTTCTACCTGGTATCGGGTCATTCTCTCTGAGAAGTCGCTTGCAGGCTTGAACACTCGAATAATCTCTTCCTGCTCTGCGCCAATGTTAACCAGAAAGGCAGCGAGAGTGAACCTTCCCATGTGCTGGACGTTCTTACCAGAGTCTAGAAGGCTGATCAAGTTTCTGACACATGGAGGCATGGCCTCCGGGACTGGGACTCTTGGAAGCTCGTAGTGAACTGGAGTACCGAGATATTTGACCGTAAGATTTCTTACGTGTTCTATCCTCTGCCCTAGAAAAGGGGGAACATTGACTGATGCTGTTGGCCGACTGGCACGGTCTAGAACCTTGCTCCTGACCTCCTCCTCCAGTAATCGCGCGATCTCGTCTCGAGTCGCAAGCACAAATCCGTGGTCCAAGACCCTATTCGATAGTTTCCATCTTGGTTCTTTCAAGTGGATTGCATTTCTGAGATAATCGGTTAGACCTATCGAGAAATCGTAGAGGCGTCTACCAAATTGCATGTTTGTCCTGCGCAACTTCCATTGGAAGGCTGATGACGCTATCAGTTCCAATTTGTCGGGCGATTCCTGCTTCAGAAGTTCATAGGCTCGCTTCGCTTCGGCGAGAGCATATCGTCTTTTCGCACGTTCCTCGCCCGTCAGACTCAGAATGAGGTTCGAGACTGGAAAGGACAATATCTCGGTGTTTTCGTCTGCGATATTGGCGGTAATCCTGCCTTTGGAGAGGGCCTCTTCGAGTCTCTTTTCGGCCCTGTCGAGGACCGGACCGTACTCTTCCGGTCGGATATCCTCGATGGACAATCCTAGGCTCTTGACATAGTCTGTGGCTTCATTGAGGAAGGGGTACTTTGCGAGGTCGGCCCTTGTTAGCAAAGATCGAGCACCTATTCTTGTTTTCCTTTTCGGTTTAGGTTTCTAAGGCGTTCATAAAGGCGATGCATTTCCTCGGTACGCTGAAACCTCGAATTCGCCGACGGCTTTACTAGTGAGAGAAATTTGAGAAGCAGCAGTGCCTGTTTTCGCTTTCCTATGAGGTATGGCAAGACTTCGGGGAGAATCGTCCGGATGGTCTTCGAGTTCGCCGTATAAGAGTACTTATCCTTCCACGCGGGATGGGAGCTACTGATGCTCCTGCAAATTGAGCCAGAAGCGGTTATTCGTTTGACGTTTGATAGTATCGCCATATTAGTATTCGTGATTGACAATTGCGGATGGAAGGCGAATCCGCTTTTGTTCCTTCGCTCTATTGTTTTGGTAATATGAATTGAGCCTTCTCCATCAATGATGCCCGCCAACCAAGCCCTTTCGGTTTCTCGTAAATTACTCACTTTCGATTCTAGGAGCGAGATAGTAGAGCAATCGTCCTTGCTGGGGCATCTCGAACTCGACTTTGATCGGCATGTTTGTCGAGAACTCAAGGCTCGTGACCTCGCTGGCTCCAGAGCCGGCTCGTATTATCTCGCCTAGATAGTTCAGATTGTAAGTTGCTCGTGCTGGCGTGGTTGTAGCGGCCGGTTGGCCTGTCTTCGGATCAGTCTCTGGTCTGAGATCAATTTCTAGTATGGCATCGCTTCCCTTGTCCATCTCGATCGCTACACTACTCATCTCGCCTGAGGCCTTGATGAGGAATTTGTCGGGACTGACTTCTAACCGAACATTGTCGCTTATCGCTTGAGCATCATCAATTATGTCTCGGAGGCTCGCCGCAGCGAGCTTCACTCTTGCGCTGAATGGAACTTTGGGGGTTGGAACCTCTTCTGTTGAAGGCTCAAGAGTTGGGGTGATGAATTTTCTGACGATCTTATTTGTCAGTGTGATGTTGAGCTTCTTGTTCGCTTCGTCATAGAAAATTTCGATGCTCTCGTCACTGTGAGTTCTCTTCAAGAGTTTGAGAAGGTTGGAGACGCTGAGACGGAGCCGGGTAGGAGTCGTACACTCGTAAGTGTCGAATGCAGCTTTTGGCCATTCAAAGTCCACCATGGCGATGTGGGATGGGTCCATGGATCTAAGCTTGATCCCTTCAGGGGTGGCATTGAAATCGGCCTCTTCAATGAGACTGGAGATTGCCCCTATTAGGTTCCGGAATAACCGGGCGTCACTCATAGTCGCCCTGAACACTGTCTTCTCTACCAGCATACTTTGTCCCTTGGGAGATGGATATTTGATGTTTTGGAATAATGATCATGCATGAGGGCTGCTTTATTCGGCTTATCTAGCTGTTCTCACGCCACGTGGCGCCGCAACGGGTGCAACGTAAGAATTGGGTCGAAGATTCATCCGCTCCTCTGGTCTGGACGAGCCAGTAGAAGGCTTCGTGATTCCCGCACTTTGGGCACTCTGCCTTGGT
>VBBH01000277.1 GCA_005888695.1 Candidatus Bathyarchaeota archaeon | reverse complement strand
GATTCGATCCATCACGCGGTGAAAAACGACGTCCCAGTATTCATGACATCTCAGACTATCTGGGGACGCGTCGACATGAACGTCTACTATCCAGGCCGAGACCTCTTGAACCTCGGCGTCACACCACTAGAGGATATGATTCCAGAGACAGCTCTGGTCAAATTGATGTGGACACTAGCTCAGACTAAATCCCCCGAAGAGATCAGAAGCATCATGCTCGAGTCCGTCGCGGGGGAGATCCTTCCTCGAACACCCTATCTTGTGGAAAAGGTGCATTAGCAACAATGTCGCAAACAGACTACCAACGTGTTGGATTGAGAGTTGGGCTTGAAGTCCATCGACAATTAGACACGACTCACAAGCTCTTCTGCGACTGTCCAACTATTCTGACAACTGCTCCTCCTACGATTAGATTCCAGAGACGTCTTCGTCCAACCCAGAGCGAGCTGGGACAGATAGATCCCGCTGTACTCTTCGAGTTCCACCGAGGAAGGACCGTCATCTACGAAGCCGACAATGACACTTCTTGCTTAGTCGAGATGGACGAGGAACCACCACACCCCCTGAATCCAGATGCGGTAGACGTTTCGCTAATGATCTCACTCCTGTTCAAAGCAGTGACTATGGATGAAGTCCACATTATGCGAAAAGTCGTTATCGACGGCTCAAACACTACCGGCTTCCAAAGAACCTCGATCATCGCGCTAAACGGTCATTTGGATGTTGAAGGCAAACAAATCCCAATCCAACAGGTCTCGTTAGAGGAAGACGCCGGGCGAAAGATGGCAGAGGCAAAGAATAGTGTTACGTTCCAATTGGACCGACTTGGGGTCCCATTGATCGAAATAACAACGGGCCCCGTTATTCAGAACCCAGAAGATGCCAGTAAGATAGCTCTAGCGATCGGACGAGTTCTCCGGGCAACTAGAAAGGTCAAGCGGGGCCTTGGAACCATACGACAGGACCTGAACATCTCGATAGCCAAAGGCTCACTGATCGAGATAAAAGGCGTCCAAGAACTCGAGCTAGTATCGAAAGTTGTCGAACTTGAGGTCAAGAGACAACTAACGCTTCTCGAAATTCGAGATGAGCTACATAAGAGAGGTGTACACGCTCAAGACCTCGAAGATCACATTATTGATCTTACTGAGATCCTGAAAAGTTCGAAATCCAAGATCATTCAATCCGCACTTCAGAAAGGCGGAAAAGTCCTAGGTGTAAGACTGACAGGCTTCAACAACCTCTTGGGACGTGAACTCATTCCAAACGTCAGGTTTGGGACCGAGATGTCGAAGAGGGCCGGATTTTGGGGCAAAGTCGGAGGGATATTCCATTCCGATGAACTTCCAGCCTATGGCATCGAGAAACCCGAGAAAGAACAAGTAGCATTGAGACTGGAATGCTCGCAAAACGATGCTTTCGTCATCGTTTGCGACGACGAGAAGAGTGGTCGAGACGCCCTCCAAGCGGTCAGTGATAGAGCCAGGGAAGCTTTAGTGGGTGTGCCAGAGGAGACGCGAACTGCGAATCCCGACGGGACAACTAGCTACATGCGCCCCCGTCCTGGAGCAGCTAGAATGTATCCAGAGACGGATGTGCCCCCAGTCAAGGTAACACCGCACAGGCTAGAGAAGATTCGTTCCAATCTTCCGAAGATGCAGGAAGAACTCACGAAAGAACTAACAGCACGCTACGGGATCGGTCAGAAGCTAGCAGAGCAACTCGTCAACTCAGAATATTCCTCAATATTCGAAGAGATCGTGACCAGCTCAAGGATCACAGCACCGACGTACGTCGCCACAATCCTCACAGAATCTTTGAAGAGCCTGGAACGAGAGAAGGTCCCAGTAGCCAACCTCAGTGAAAAACAGTTGAAGGCCGCCTTCGATCTGGTCGAAGAAGGGAAGACTGCAAAAGAGTCTGTCCCAGAGATTCTCAAGTGGCTAGCCCAGCATCCCGAAGCGGATCCTCAATCTGCCGTTCAGGATCTGAAACTTGGAATGTTGAGTCGGACAGAGCTGGAAGAGATAATCCGAAAATTGGTTTCGGAGAACAGGCCTGCTTCAATGGGGAAGTTGACAAATCTTGTCATGGGCGAGGTAAGGGGAAGAGCGGATCCTAAACTCGTCATCGAGCTACTGATGCATCATGCACTAGCAGGGGGTCAGAATAAGTGACTGCCTCCCAGATTGGTCAATCCAAGAGCATAATCGGGACCGTTAACATGGATGATTTGGATCGGCGGATATTGCAAGCCTACCTCAACGACTCAAGAGTCTCGTTCCGGGAGCTCGCTCATCGTCTCGGAGTATCAACCACCACAGTCCAGGCGAGAACTTCGAAACTGGAGAAATCGGGAATCATAAAGGCCTACTCTGCGATCTTCGACCATGAAAGAATCGGATACCAACTGACCGTCTTGACCGAGGTCACGGTTGCCAAAGGGAAACTGCTCGAGCTTGAGCAACAGGTTGCAAAGATGCCACAAGTAATGGCCGTCTATGATGTAACGGGGCTGACGGACGCTATGGTGATTGCCAAATTCAAGAATCGCGACGAGCTCAGCAAGTTCACAAAAAGCCTCCTGGCAATGCCTTTCGTTGAAAGGACAAATACTCACATGGTCCTTACAACCGTCAAGGAAGATTTCAGATTACTCTAAGACGCAACTCTCAGTAAAGGGTCTCACGAATTTCTTCGAGTCGCCGCTTTCAAATCCATTGTCTTGCGCTTCAAGGCTTCCACGGTCTCTTCTGGATCGCCGAGATTCTCGTTGACCAATCTAACTAGGGCACTGCCAACGATTGCTCCATCAGCTCCTGATCGTATCAGTGCCGAAACATGCTCAGGTCGGGAGATCCCAACCCCGGCAGCGGTCGGCAGTCCCCCGGAAAGATTCTTGACATGTTTCGCAGAAGAAAGTGCTAGCTCGCTCAATGAGTCTCTGGGCCCCGTGACCCCGAACAAGGAGACTAGGTAGAGAAATCCAGTGCTGTTACGGATGATCTTGACCAGTCTCGTCTCCGAAGTGTTAGGCGCAGTGAGAAAAATCGTGTCAACACCATTCTTGAATGCAGCAGCTCTATAATCACCGCTTTCTTCGACGGGAAGGTCTGGGACCACGACGCCTGAAACGCCCGAGTC
>VBBH01000276.1 GCA_005888695.1 Candidatus Bathyarchaeota archaeon | reverse complement strand
CATCTCTGAGTAGACCTGTTCTCTTCTCGGGAACCTGTAGGTGGGGGAGCCGTATGTCGCCTCGATTACCAGCATGTCGCATTCTTGTGGCTCGGCTGCTTTGGTGGTCAGGGTGTCGATGCAGTTGATGTCGCCAGTGTAGAGAATTGTTGAGAGTGGAGTATGTGCCAAGAATTGGGCTGAACCGAGCATGTGGCCGGCGTTCAATGCTTCAATCTCGATATCATCAACAGCGACTCTATCTCCTAACTTGACTTGCTCGAACTTTCCGATCCCCAAACTATTCAATGCGTCGTGAATGTCTCTTGTTTCAGGGGTCGATTGTTTCACACCCTTATGCCTGAACCCATATGTGTGATCAGCATGAGCATGCGATACCAAGACACGAGCATGATCGGGAACTCTGTCGAGACTTTGGGGATCAATAACAACAGTGGCCTCACGGGTACCTACGACAAGCCCGTCCAACCAACCAATCCTCTCCCCCTTATCCGCCACTACTCCCACCGCTCCCTTTCCGTTCGGGTCGTCCCTCAGGGATGCTTTCCAGCCTCTGCACCGCGTCCAAGTGCAGGAAGATTTCTCCCTTCGCCTCCCTGTTGACAATTTGCGGGATCGGGCTTATCACGGTCGAACGCAGGATGACAGCCTCGCCCTCGACCAGCCAAATCCCCGGCGGGTTGTGGGATACCACTGCAAGCTTCCCTTCATAACCAAAGTCTCGATCAATCACGACGAGAATCCTCTTGCCCATCATCCTCTCAAGCATGTGGTAAACAGTGGGGCTTACGGAGGACATTGTCCAGGTGGGTTCTCCTTGTGAAGGGGCATTTTCAGCCATCACCCCAGCTTAAAAAGGACGGATAGGCGAAAATATGCAGAATCCTAATAGTATATTAGCTCGGAAGATGTTTGATTCGTCAAGTCCTTATCGTGCCTCACCCGAGTCCCCCAAGATTAATCTGATAGGTTTGACCAAGGTCCCAAACTAACCATTCCTAGGCTACCAACACAATGTCAGAGGTCAATACCGACTTGGAGGACAGTGTCGAAAACAACGGTTTCGAAGGAGAACTAGATGGCCAAGCCATTGTCCGGATAGGTAAAAAGCCCACGATGAACTATGTGGTTGCTTGCATGACTTTATTCAACAAGGGCATGCCGGAGATCATGGTTAGAGCGCGTGGCCAATCGATCACTAAGGCGGTGGAGACTGTTGAAATGTTGAGGCGTGCCTTTCTCACAAATGTGAACATTAGATCCGTGGGTATAGGGACAGAGTCTATCAAAAGAGAGGACGGCTCGATAACCAGCCTCTCAACCATCGAGATCATTCTCATCGATTAGCAACTGCTCGGTCTACGGCACACAATCTTATTAGACATCTACCCGGCTCGCTTGGCTCCTGTGGCCCATGCCAGCCCAAAAAGCAGCCGCAAAATATCCTAAGATCGTGGTGACTCCACCAGGCCCCAAAGCCAGGGCGTTGGTGGGAGAGGATGAACAGGTCATCTCCGGCAGTCTCGTACGCTTCTATCCGCTTGCCGCCGAGTCAGGCCATGACAGCATAGTCAAGGATGTCGATGGCAACGAGTATATCGACTTCAACTCTGGACTAGTATGCCTGGCGGTAGGCCATTCACACCCACGAGTTGTGGAGGCAATCAAGAATCAAGCTGAAAAATTGATCCACTACTCCTGGACGGATTTCTACTATGAGAAAGTCGTTCAGATCTCCGAGGAATTGATCAAGATCACGCCGGGTCGTTTCCCGAAGAAAGTATTCCTCAGCAACAGCGGCACCGAAGCAATCGAGGCCGCGATGAAGCTTGCAAAGTGGCACACTCGAAATCATCAGTTCATCTCGTACATCGGAGCATTCCACGGCCGTACGCTGGGATCGCTGAGCCTGACAGCCAGCAAGCCAGTCCAGCGACGCCACTTTTTCCCAATGGTCCCTGGTGACACGCACGTGCCTTTTCCATACTGCTACCGGTGCCCCTTCAAACTATCCTATCCTGAATGTGAAATGGCGTGTGTCGATTATATCCAAGAACAAGTTCTCGACAAATACCTACCACCGGAAGAGGTAGCAGCGATGTTCATAGAACCCATACAAGGCGAGGGAGGCTACGTTGTCCCTCCGGAGGGATACTTCCAGAAACTGAAGAAGATCCTTGACCGAAACAACATACTTCTTGCAGCAGACGAGGTGCAATCCGGAATGGGACGGACCGGGCGATGGTTCGCGATCGAGCACTGGGGCGTTGAGCCAGACATAATCAGCACGTCAAAGGCCCTAGCATCTGGAATGCCGATCGGCGCGACCGTCGCAAGATCAGACATAATGGACTGGGAGGGCGGAGCACATGCCAACACTTTCGGTGGTAATCCAGTGTCCTGTGCCGCTGCATTACAAGTGATCAGTATTATCCGGGACGAACATCTGATGGAGAATGCGACAAGGCAGGGCGATTACATGTTGAAACGGTTGAAAGAGATGCAGGAGAAATATCCGATTATCGGAGACGTGCGCGGAAAAGGACTGATGATCGGGGCAGAAATTGTAAAGGATCCAAAGACGAAAGAGCCAGGCCGACAAGAGGTGCATGACATCATGATGAAATCATTCCGACGAGGACTGGCGGTGATAACATCAGGATCGTCCACAATCCGGATCGCGCCACCCTTGATCATTACTCGAGACCTCGTCGACGCCGGGCTCGACATACTGGAAGGCTCCATCAAGGAAGTCTCAAAATCTCCGAGCTAGCCCATCGCATTGAACCGGGAAGACTGCTAGTAGTCTGCGATGCCGCGAAAATATG
>VBBH01000275.1 GCA_005888695.1 Candidatus Bathyarchaeota archaeon | reverse complement strand
TTTTATGGACTCGGCTAGCTTCGGCAGGACGGATGGCATGAACTGTTGACCAGCAAATCCAGGATTTACCGAGAGGATGAGCAGCAGATCAATGTTCTCGAGACGGGCTTGAAACCATGATGGAAGCGCAGTCGAGGGTTTCAGCGCAAGTCCCAACTTTTTGCCAGCGGAGTGGACTGTCCGGGAAAAATCACGAAGTCTTTTCTCATCGACAACTTCTGCGTGCACAGTCAATATGTCGCCACCTGCATCAAGGAATCGGTCGAGGAACTTTTCTGGTTCTTCAATCATGAGATGAACGTCAAGCGGCAATCTAGTCACATGCCGCAACGATTTCACCGTGTCCGGCCCCATGCTGATATTGGGAGCAAAGTGACCGTCGGAGACGTCGACATGGATCATATCGGCGCCCGCTTCCTCGACTCTGGCAACCTCATTCTTGAGATCAGCCTGATCAGCTGCTAGAATCGACGGAGCGATCTTCACCTTCAACGTCCCATAGTCTCCAAGAGCTTCCTCACAGTCTCTTTGTCAGGTGCCTTGCCGTGATAGGCTGGGTCCCATTCCATGAACGAAACGCCTTTCCCTTTGACTGTGTGGGCTATGATGACTGTGGGTCTGTTCCGCATATTCTCCGCTTTTTCCAACGCATCTATCAGTTGCCGGAAGTCGAAGCCGTCCACTTCCAAAACGTGCCAGTTGAACGCTTTCCACTTGTACGCCAACGGTTCTTTGGGCATTATTTGCTCCGTCAGCCCATCCTGTTGTATCCCGTTCCTATCGATTATCGCCGTGAGATTATCGAGCTTGAATTTCGCGCCGGCCATCGCCGCCTCCCAGACCTGTCCTTCATCGAGTTCACCGTCGCCTAGCAACGCGTAGACGCGATTCTTCCGCTTGTCCATCTTTGCGGCCAAAGCCATTCCAATCGCGGCGGACAGTCCTATTCCGAGGGAGCCGCCGGCATATTCGACGCCTGGAACCTTACGATCCGGGTGTCCCTGAAGGCGACTGTTGATCTTGCGCAACGTCTTCAATTCGTCCAGAGGTAAGTAACCGGCCTCAGCCAGGGTTGAGTAGAGTACTGGGGCTGCGTGTCCCTTTGAGAGAACGAATCGGTCCCTATCGGGCCAGTTGGGATTTTTCGGGTCGTGACGCATCTTGTAGAAATACAAGGACACGAGTATTTCGACCGCGGAGAGGCTCCCGCCTGGATGACCGGATTTGGCTTCCGACACCATCTCAAGTATATGTGCGCGAATGCTGGTTGCTTTCTGGAGCAGCATCCCCACGGGGAGATGGGTTTGTTCCATCTCAGTAGACCGGGACCTGAACTATGCCTTCGGCAAGGCTGACGGTTGTGTCTGCCTGTGAGCGTAGGTCGTTCAGGTCGACAACGACGGTGCCTATCTTATCCGCCTGCTGTGCGGCGGCTAGGCCGGATAATAGAACAGCGTCGCGCATCTTTGCCCCGCCGGCCAGCGACATTGCGAGGACGGCGGTCATGCAGTCTCGGACTCCTACAGCGTTGAAGCCGGGTTTTGGTCCTTTCAGAGCCGGGAAGCTCGTGATGTTCTTCTTCTCGAATAGAATCATTCCCTGCTCACTCCGCGTTAACAAGAGACTTTCACATTCCAACCTTGACATGAGATTATGGCCCATGTTTCGTAGGGAAGTGTCGTTGACCATCGAAACCCCGGTCGCAATCGTGGCTTCTCTAACGTTCGACTTTACCATTGTGACACCGATGTAGTCGAGATAGTGTCTTACCTTGGGTTGGGCCAAAACAGTTCGGCCCTGAATGCGACACTCTTCAACGACATTGCTTATGAGGACGGGAGTTATGACGCCCTTGTCATAGTCAGAGAATACGACGACATCTGATCCTTGAATAAGGTCATGTAGGTTATCGAGGAATTGTTTTGTGGCTGCTGAGTCAATGTCGGATCGGATTTCTTTGTCGATCCGAAGATATTGGCGATGGTTCAGAATGAACCGGGTTTTGAGCGATGTGGGACGCTCGGATACGACGAGGCCAGTCAGATCCGCTCCTTTCTTTTCAAGTTCATCTCTGAGCCATTTGCCAGCCTCATCTTTTCCAGCAACTCCTAAGGCTTTTACGTTCGCCCCGAGGGCAAGGAGATTGTTTGCCAAGTTGCCTGCTCCACCGAGGACTAGTTCTTCTGAAATGTAGTCTGCAACTGGAACCGGTGCCTCTCGCGAGAGCTTTCGTCCCTGACAGTTCACGTAACGGTCGATCATGAAGTCGCCGATTACTAGAACGGAGCGGTTTCGGAAGCCGTCAATCGTTTTGAGGGGTTCGGGGACGGCCCTGCTCAATTATCGCTCTAATTTGAGGAAGCGTGGCTCCACGATATTTAAGGCTGTTCAGCAGAAAGTGCGGAAATCGATCGGTATCGCACGGCCCTCTGTGCGGGCGTAGGACTCGATCAGAATTTGTCTGGAGTGTTGTTGTTCAACGGACTTCTTCGGCTTTACGAACTAGTCGGACTCGGCACATTACGTGGTCTCCGTCTTTGACTCCAAAGACTTTCCGAATTTCTTCCGGGATGGTTATTCTTCCGCCGGCTATGACCTCAGCGAAGAATGGGATGTCCTCTTCGTCTACTTGGATGGGCATTATTGTTTTGACCGAGCGATGGCGTGAAGGAGAGGGAGATATAATGTTTTGAAATAGAACACATCTTCTCTGGACAACCTCGGGGATTGACAAAACCCAGATTAACAACAGACTATCTCAAGACGACTCTAGGAAGGACGGGTGTTGAAGTCGGTTGTTGATTCGGGGATTGAAGACCTTTCAAAGATGAGTTTTGAGGTCTCCGAGGAACAGAAGCTGATCCTTGACGAGGTTGACAGAGCATGTAAAG
>VBBH01000274.1 GCA_005888695.1 Candidatus Bathyarchaeota archaeon | reverse complement strand
AATCTAGTCCCCCTGACATACCAACAACAAGCTGCTTCGCTCGCGCCAGTTCTGCTTGAATCCGGATGAACCGTGCCAATCGGTCAATGGTTTCCTTCGGTTCTCGAATCTCAAACTTGCTTGGAGTCCTAAGCCTAGAGGCCATTGTCCATGTAAAGTTGGGATTTCACGGTGTATTAAAGACCGGTTGGGTTGGGATGGTCTAGCTGACCAGTCGCGAGCTTCGCTCGTCGGCACACAAGCTCTTGAACAAAGTGACGAGTCTGTCTTGAGTTACGAACGGTTCTCCGACAAAGGATGCTTCACTTGCCGCTTCTTGCACCAGATTCTTCACGTCTCTAGGAGTTATGACGTACTGGTCTCGCACGTTTATTCCTCGTTCCGGCATTGTCGCTTCGTAAGTTTGTCGACGGTTGCGAATGATGTTCCATATCTCATCGAATGCTTCCTTCGCGATGCCACCTGCATAGTCGGTGATCGAAGGATCTAGCTCGACCTTCGAGACGTAGGAATCTACGAGACTTTTCACTGCTTCCTTGGTCCGCGGAGGAGGCACATAGATTACTCTCTTGACACGATCTAAAAGCGCAGGATCAATAACGCTTGGGAAATTCGTGGCAAAAATCACGGCTACGTTCCGGTTAACGTGAAACCCCTCGCCCAGCTCCGTAAGGATCTGGTTCAACATACCTTGCACGTCTCGTCCCGCGTCAGTCGTAGCCTCCATTCTGGCCCGGCCTATCGCGTCTGCCTCATCTATGAAGAGGATCGACGGAGCCGAGTCCCTGGCAAGCTTGAAGACTTCCTTGACATTCTTGGCTGATTCCCCAAGCCACTTCGACACTATCTCGTAGCTCTCGATCTTGAGGAAGCATGTATTCTTCCCACGCTTGCTTATTGTACCCGCAACTGCTTTGGCCATGAATGTCTTGCCAGTTCCAGGGGGCCCGAACAATAGTATCGATCCGGCTTCTTCCAGCATTCGAGAGTCACGAATGATTTTTTCACGTCGCTGACGCACTTGAGCGTCAAGTATCCATTCAACCGCTTGTCGGAGGCTGTTGAGTTCCTTGTCAAGCCCGACAATGTCGTCGTAGAATATCTTAGGCGATTTTTCTACCTGATATTCCAGTATAGCGCGGTCTTTCAGCCGCTCAATGACATCCACAATTACCCCTTTCGTTGGTGAGAGGACCGCGTCGACTTCGGTTGTAACCTTCTCCTTCATCTCCGGAGGAATGCTTACTTGGAATGCTTGCCCGCCTGAAAGTTTGACGAGAGCCGTATCGCCTCTCACATCTTCGACGGTTCCAATCGGGCGCATTCCTTGCTTGAGTTCTTCCATTAGATTGTGATAGCGCCGGAGTTCGGTCTGGAGGTATTCGATCTGTCGTTCCTTGCGAGTAAGCTCTCGTTCGAGCTCCATCATTGGAGGATAGTCAGGGGTGTTCTGCTCAGCCATGCAAGCGTCAGCTATGTTCTTACTCGTACGGAGATAAATAGATATGGGCAGGGCGGGGAGTCGCGTTAATATTTCTTGGCCTTACTAATGGCTTGTCCACAAGAGACGACCAAGATCCCGCACTGCGTTCCGAAGCATCCCCATGCAGTGCTCTTCAGGTGCATGTACAATAATCTCTAACTAGTGATCTTGTAGAACAATATCGACTCTTGTAGCATGAAAAAATATCGGGAGTGTTCCCGGGATTCCATATTGATGCTGTGGCCATGTCACGCTTTAGCTGGGCTACGCGAGGTTAACTGAGACATTCTTTGTCCTCGTGTAATACTGCAGGCTTCGGATCCCGTTCTCGTGGCCTATCCCACTGTCCTTGTACCCTCCAAACGGTGTCTGTGGGAACGTCACAAGGTACTCGTTCACCGCTACCACTCCGACTTGCAACCGTGAAGCAACATCATGTGCAGTTTTCACGTTGCTTGTCCAGACTCCACCATAAAGACCGTAGGGAGAGTTGTTGGCCATTGCGACTGCTTCATCCACAGTTGAGAACTTGGAGACAGACAAGACCGGACCGAAGATCTCGTCACTGCCTACTTTCATCTCTGGAGTGACATCGTCGAATATTGTGGGTTGTATGTAGTTTCCTCTCTCCAGTCCACCTGCCGGAGGCTTCTCACTGCCAGTAAGCAGTCTTGCTCCCTCATCTATGCCATCCTTCACGTATCCTAGGACTGTCTCTTGCCGTTTCTTGGAGACTAGTGGACCCATGCTGGTTGACTCGTCTATGCCTGGTCCGAGTTTCATGGTCTTGGCTCTCGAGACTAGTTCCTTGACGAAATTATCGTAGATGCTCTCGTGAATGTAGGCCCTTGAACCTGCCCAACACATTTGGCCAGCGTTTGTGAAGATTCCGTCCTGCACACTTTTGATTGCTCTCGGAACGTCTGCGTCTTGAAACACAATGTGTGGGTTCTTGCCTCCGAGCTCCAATAATACAGGCGTGACATTCTTCGCGGCCGTCTCCATCACCTGGACACCTGTCTCTGCGGACCCCGTGAACACAATTCCATCGACCTGCCGATCTGCACATAGTGCCATTCCCACTTCCGAGCCTGGGCCAGGGACGACGTTTACTATGCCCTTCGGGAATCCCGCCCTGAGCGACAGCTCGCCAAGCTTCAATGCGGTGAGCGGAGTTAGTTCGGAGGGTTTGATGATCACGCTATTCCCTGTTGCCAATGCGGGTGCAACGCTTCTAGATGCTAATGCGACCGGATAGTTCCACGGTACAATGTGAACCGTCACTCCGAGAG
>VBBH01000273.1 GCA_005888695.1 Candidatus Bathyarchaeota archaeon | reverse complement strand
TCTCGTCTCCGAAGTGTTAGGCGCAGTGAGAAAAATCGTGTCAACACCATTCTTGAATGCAGCAGCTCTATAATCACCGCTTTCTTCGACGGGAAGGTCTGGGACCACGACGCCTGAAACGCCCGAGTCTCGAGCCTTTCGCATGAAATGATCGAGACCCATCGCCAGGACGGGGTTGTAGTAGGTAAGTATCACGAGGGGAATCTCCGGGTAAATTCCAGAAATCTCCCGACACTCCTCCAATACGATTCTAGGCGTTGTCCCGTGAGCAAGCGACCTTTGACTAGAAGATTGGATGACAGGTCCGTCTGCTATCGGATCAGAGAAGGGAATCCCTATCTCAATAATATCGGCTCCTCCCTCGGCCAACGCGACGACATTGTTGAGAAATATCTTCGGCTTCGGATCCCCACCGGTGAGATAGGCAACCAAGGCTCCTTGATCATGGGACCTTAAGTTCTGAAACTTCGAGGCTATACTAGTAGTCGAGTGCTTTGGCAACTGTCTCTACGTCCTTGTCCCCTCGGCCTGACAGGTTGATAATCACGGAATCCTTCGATCCGTACCGCTTCACCAATTTGGAAGCGTAGCTTATCGCATGGGACGGCTCGAGTGCGGGGATTATTCCCTCGGACTCGGACAATAGTTTGAAGCCATCGAGTGCCTCAGCGTCCGTGACCGCGGCATACTTTGTTCGTCCAGTCATCATCAGGTGCGAGTGCTCTGGTCCAACGGCGGAATAATCCAATCCTGCTGAAATGCTATCGGTTGTCTCGATCTGCCCATTCTGGTCTTGCAAAACGTATGTGTACATGCCATGCAAGACTCCTTCCCGTCCAGCAACAAGGCTCGCGGCATGTTGGCCAGTCGCGATGCCCTTACCAGCGGCCTCAACCCCGTACAATTCGACTTCCATGTCATGGAGGAATGGATGGAATATCCCTATCGCATTGCTTCCTCCTCCAACGCATGCGACTATCGCGCAGGGAAGTCTGCTTTCGACAGTCAATACTTGTCTCCGGGCCTCTCGCCCGATTACGCACTGGAAGTCCCTGACCATGGTTGGGTATGGGTGTGGCCCGACGACAGATCCAATGAGATAGTAAGTATCGTCAATGTTGGAGACCCAGTCGCGTAATGCTTCATTGATCGAATCCTTCAACGTTTTAGACCCAGACTCAACCTTGTGCACTTTTGCGCCAAGCATCCGCATCCGGTAGACGTTCAACCGTTGTCTCTCCATGTCCTCGCTACCCATGTACACCTCAGCCTTCAAACCCAAGACTGCGCAAGCCATCGCGGTAGCGACCCCGTGCTGCCCTGCCCCGGTCTCGGCAATCACCCTCGTCTTGCCCATTTTCTTGGCCAACAACGCCTGTCCTAGCGTGTTGTTGATCTTGTGCGCTCCGCCATGCAGAAGATCCTCACGCTTCAAGTATATCTTCGCCCCACCGAGCCTACGAGTTAGATTACTAGCAAAGTAGAGAGGCGTCGGCCGACCAGCATAGTAGGCGAGGAGATCCCGTAGCTCTTTCCTGAATCCTAAGTTGTGCGAGTAGTGATGATACGCGGCCTCCAGTTGTCCAAGCGGCTCCATCAGGGTTTCCGGGACGTAACGTCCACCAAACCTTCCGAACTTGCCGACTGGACGCTGTCCCAACTTAGTTCCCCGATCTTTCAAGCCTCTACCAGCTCCCGCACTTTTTCCTTCACGTTCTCCGCTTTCATGATCGCGGTCCCAACTAGGAAAGCGTCCGCCCCAGCTGCACGCAACCGTCTAACATCTGCGGACGTTTCAATCGCGCTTTCTGCGACGATCAAACCAAGCGGCCCATCTTTTCTAGAAAGGATTTCCTCCGTAGTCTCTAGATTGACCCTGAGGCTCGAAAGGTCGCGGTTGTTGATCCCGTAAAGGTCGGGTTCCAGCTTCCTAAGCCCTATAAAATTCTCAGCCGAACATGCTTCAGCGAGAACCTCAACTCCGAACTTTTTCGCCTCGCTAGTCATCTCTGACATTGTAGTCGTGGCAAGGTCTCTCTCGAACAACTCCGCGATGAGCACGACAGCATCGGCTCCGGCCTTTGCGCCTGCTCGAATCTGGTCTGGAGACACAATGATGTCCTTCATCAGCACCGGCACGTCCACTCGCACAGCGACATCGGAGAGGTTAACGAGCGTTCCTTGAAAGGAATCAGGCGCAGTCAAAACGGAGAGGGCGCATGCTCCACCGTTGAGCATTTCCTCAGCTATCCTGGTCGGACAATCGAACGAACGAATTTGCCCTTCAGACGGAGAAGCATATTTGATCTCTGCGATTACTGGATTTTTCCTATTGCAATCTCTTACAGCGATTCGCAGGCTTCTTTTTGGATGGTAGACGCGCGGTGGGTTTTCATAGTATCCGTTTTTGACTCTCCACTTCGCCTCTCTTGCAAGCATCAGTAGATGATCCGCCATATTCACTCTCACACAATTCGATTCAATCGCTCTACGCTGCCCTTTGAGAGACGTATGACGTTGCGAAGCAACTCGAACGCTCTTCCATCTTCAAGTGTCCCTTTTGCTAGCTCGATCCCGTCCCTCAAGTCGACCGCCTTCTCACAGAGAACAAGCCCGGCTGCCGCATTCAACAGGACCATCTGGGTACGCGCGTCCTCTGATGAGGTCTTCCCGGAAAGGATCCGGGCCGTCAACTTCGCATTCTCCTCTGGTACTGAGCCTGAGATGTCCTCCATTCTTGCGCGTTTCAAACCTACATCTTCCGGATTCACGTCTTCCTCCCTCTTGATACATACCCGTTCAATCGGGTAACCAACGTCTTGCCAGTAACCGAGATCTCATCAATT
>VBBH01000272.1 GCA_005888695.1 Candidatus Bathyarchaeota archaeon | reverse complement strand
TGTGCCTTGGCAAGCCATCCTTCCTTACCCGATCGTAAATCGGTGATCCGAAAACCAACCCTCTTCCCGTTTTCATTTACCTCTCGAGTAATGAATCCTCCGACCTTAGCCCCTTGACGCTTGTAGTGACGGTGAAGCTTCTCCATCAAAGTCGTCTTGCCTGCTCCCGGCTCTCCAGTGATTAGGATCAGGCGGGTCTTGGCTCGGGGCTGCGCAGTCTTTGCCTCTTTGCTTTCAGTCAAATTCTATTCAACGGTAACATCCCTATTCTTGCCGTCCTCGTCCCCAGCCTGACCTTCCATAACTTCTCGCTCCTTCGCGACCCAATTCCTGAGTCCAAGGCCTAGGAAGTAGATCTCGCTGCTCTCCGGTCTACTAGCTTGCGGCTTGTACAAGCGGCTCCGAAAGAACATCTTCCCTGCTTCTTCTTGAAGCCCCTTTAACTCGGGACCATGAAACATCTTGATCAAAGCGTTACCCTTAGGCCGCAACACATTCTTTGCAATAGCGATGGCCCTCCGGGCAAGGTCGATCTGTCTGGCGTGGTCCACGTCCCATGCCCCGATGATCTGGGGCGAGAGGTCGGACAAGAGAACATCTGCGAACCCACGAAGCTCGTTAAGGATCTTTTTCCCAATCTCAAGGTCGTAAATATCGGCTTCTATTAGGTGCACATTCGGGAATGGTATTGGACTGATCGGTTTGATGTCCAACCCGAGGACCAAGCCTTCTGGACCAACGATCTCTCTTGCAACCTGCAGCCATCCGCCTGGTGAGGCTCCAAGGTCGACTACTCTCTGCCCTTCCCGGATTAGATTGTAAGTCTTGGAAGCCTGTTTGAGCTTGTAGGCAGCTCGACTTCGATATCCTTTGATCTTGGCAAGGCGATAGTACTGGTCCCGCTTACGTTCCTGAATCCATCTGCTCGTAGCCTTGAGGCCTCGAACCGGGGAGTGTTCAGAGGCCTCTTTTCTCTCTTAGCTAGCTGAATTCGAGGGGCTACCTTCGGAAGGGCTTGGGGGAGACGGTTGTTTCAGGGTATCAACGTGGTGGACTGGTTCTGGTTCGAGGATTATGAAAGATGCACCGTATTGTGGCAGGACTGGCTGTCTCAGCGATTGTCCGTCGATACTGGCTGCATCTTCGGCTCCCTTTGCACCCCAAGCAAAGGTGTCCCTTTTCCTATCAAGTACCTGAGTGTATAGCCGGTGAATGCGGAGGTAAGTATTGCGACTAGGACCAATGTGACGAAGAATGTTTCCCCAATGATCCCAGCGCTGAACGCAACGCTCGCTAGAACAATGCCTGGACCACCGCGCGCATTCAAAGCGATTGCTAGGTTCATACTCGACCGCCAATTTCTCGTCCCGAGATAACCAGACACTAGAGTGCCCAGGCTTTTTGTCGCCACCGCAAATCCGAGGAACCCTAAGAAGAACAACAAATTGAATTGGTGTATCAGATCCAGCTGCAATCCGACGACGGCGAAGTAAAACGGCGTGAAGAGCGCTAGGGAGATGGATCTCACGTGTTGCCTCGCCCCTTCGAACACTGGCCTAGGCATCATTCCAACGGCTACTCCCCCAAGGAAGGCCCCAAAGACCACGTTCACGCTCAGCAAGCTAGCCGCGGCTACCATTGCAAAGCAGACGAATAACGCCCAACGAGTTGGAAAGGAGGTGATCAGGTCTCGGGTTTGTGCATTGTTAAAGATCCAAGCGCCTAGTCTCGGGAACACGATCAATCCTAAGGTAAAGAAGCCAACCGTGACGAGCAGAGTCCATGCCACGTCCGTAGCCTGGAAAACGGAGGAGGTGGCTAGACTGGTGGCGAACGCTAGAGCGGCGTATAGTATGACGTCTTCGACAGTTGCGATTGCGAGAACTACCTTTGCAAAGTGAGAGTCTAAAATCTTCAGATCGAGGAAGATACGCGATATTACTGGGATCGAAGTCACAGCTACCGCGATCCCCACTACTATCGACAATGCCGCACCACCACCGTTTGGTCCCTTGAATGGTGAGAAATCCACTACCAGTGGGATCAGTGAGCCGGCGAGGAAGGAAACACCAGTTGCACCTACCAGGACTGAGCTGACGATTCTCCTATCTGATCGTGTGAACGATTTCTGCACCTCGAATCCAGAAATGAACATCAATAGGATTAAGCCGAACCAGGATGCCAGCGAGATCAACTTTCCCTCAGAGTCTGATGCTGCGAAAAGCCAAGTCAGCAACGACGGGCGGAGGTATCCGAGTACTGATGGGCCCAGTACTAGTCCGCCGATGATCTCTCCTATTACCCGTGGAATCTTTAGTCGATAGAAAAGGTGGCCGAAGACGTGGGCGGAGAACAGGAGTAGAACCATTGCAACGAAGAATCTTGCCAGCTCAACGCTGGAAAGGCTTACAGAACTGGCAAGGCTCAAGGAATCTGCTACTCGGACAGCAAAATAATGGGCCCGAGTCTTTTATTCCTAGCCTCTCTTGCCTTGTTGATCTTAGCTGTCGCCATAACTAGCTAACCCTCGATCCGTCGGGAACATCTCGATCAAGCGTCAAAAGCGAGAGCTTCTCTCCCTCGCTAGCGGCCAGCAACATGCCTTGCGATAATTGGCCAAGGAACTTGGCCTCTTTTAGGTTGCAGAGGAATACTATCCGCTTGTTCATCAGCTCCTCTGCAGCATAGAGGCCGACAAGGCTTGTTATCGTCTGCTTCCTTCCGTGTTCTCCAAGGCTCACCACGACCTTGAACAGTTTCTCAGTCCTTGGCACCCGGCTGACCTCGACAATCGTGCCCGCCCGCATTTCCAACCTTTTGAAATCCTCTATCGTAACCTCCTTCGCAGGATTTTCCATAGTGTGGAGCCGATCGTGAATCGGTATTTTAGCCGTTCTGAGCGGGCAAACCGAAAGAAGTTTTCCGAAGACTGTCAATAGCGAAGATGGAAAGGAAGAGAAGGGCGACGAACGTCTTCGTCGCGAAGACTACATTGATTTGCAGGATCCCTCCTGGATAACCATTGACCACATGATCGGGATTCGGCGTCTGGCTTAACATTAAGACCGACCATAGAGTGAAGTTGAACAGAACTTCGTAAACAGAGACGCTTAGACCCAA
>VBBH01000271.1:1188-6605 GCA_005888695.1 Candidatus Bathyarchaeota archaeon | reverse complement strand
TGTCGAGCGACATCCAATTGACTCCAACCAAGGGTTTCATATTCAATCTCGCAGCTTCTTGCGTGAATATTCTGACATGGCCAAGTACGTTCGTTTGAGGACCAGTTGAATTTATCAAAGAAACACCTGCAGGAGTAACATTGTCCACGCCGTAGGCCCAACGTGTGTACTGAATAGTGGGCACATAGGCAGGGTTCCATTGATAGTTGACATACTGTCCCGACTGGGCTCTAAGGAAGCTAGCATAGGCTGGAAGCGTGACGACCGACAAGATTACGATGACAAGGATACCAACGGCCTTCAAACGCGTCAGTTTGATGTGGAAAACACGTGGGCTCCTTGTGAATAGCGCGACGAAAGTGGAACCAGCCAACAACAGAATAAGCGTCCATAAGATGAAAGAAGACCCAACATCGTAAACCCACGAGCCCGCACCGAGTACGGAGTAGAGAAAGGCCAGGGCGATTATGGCGAAAAAGTTGCTCAACGCCCGTCTTGACATACCGAACGCACGAGCCGACAAGCCCACAGTCGCATTCGCCAACAAAGAGATGCCCAAGCGAATTCCAATAATGGTAAAGGCCAAGCCGACGAGAGATAGAATTAATGCGAAAACTTCGAACGTGAATGCGTTGTCGACACCGAACAATGGTGACGTCTGATAGTTGCCACCTAGCCGCACCCCAAGGATGCGAAAATATTTCTGAATCTCTGCAATCCAAGAACTATTCGTTACTCGGATATAATTCTGGATCACATTCAACCTCAAGGCAACATCGCTTGCAATTAATGACGCAATCCCGAGTGCTAGCAGGAACTTTATTGATGTCCAAGCCAGAAATGATGGTGAAGAGATCGGAAACCGATCATTCCATTTCAACGTCCCATTCTTCGATACCACTGCATGATCTAGGCCCTCGCCAGCATCCCAGTCTACGGATGGTCTTGGGGTGGAATCATAGAGTCTTCTTCTGCTTCGGAAAACGTCTCCTAGGTTGGCACGACGGAGTAGACGTACGAGCCCGAGGAATTTGCTGTGCATGTACAAGTGTCGTTTCCCGTCTGGACCAATCGCATAGGAGATTCTGGGATCGCTTAGCATGAACAATGCTGCGAGTAGGAAGGTTGTCGAGACAACTGCTCCATTCAGGTATTGGAGTGAGAGGAAATCTATCGCGGCTTTGGAGGCATAAGTGGAATATTTCACGTCGTAGTTGAGACCATTATTCAAACCAGCAACAAGCGCCAGGAAGCATGCGAGCCCAATGAGGCCGTAGTACAGGATCCAAATATCCCATGAACCACGTCTGCTCTCGAACCCTGCAAAGATGAGTGATCCAACCACCACCAACATGAGTAGAATGGCGATTGTGACGAGCTGCTGTGAGACGAGCACCCACAGTCCTATCACGGTTTTGAAGACGCCAAGTTGGGTAAGAAGACCGATCTCTATCCCTGAGGTTACTAGGATAGCTACAATGCCCGGCAGGAGGCCCATTCTGAAGAGCCTCTGGAAACCGCCTTTGATCTCTGTCAATCTACGGTATCACAGCGGGAGTTCAACATAGCTTAGGAGATAAAGTCAACTTTGGACCTTGGCGCTCTACGCTTGGCCGACGGGTCCAGATTAGAGCCCGTATTGAATGGTAGGCATTCCGGATCGAGATTTGATTGTGACCGTCGTCCTTTCCCTGTCCTGATTCCAGCGTCCACGCTGTTCTGGACGCATCCTCGGTCTATTATCCCACGGCCTGCCGCCGGACAGTTTCCTCGGTCGTGGCGGAAGACGGACATTATGCGAAACAGGACCCAGGACAGCTTTCTCTTCCTTGATGTTCATGGATGTCATGCCTCTTATTCTCTCAAAACCGTCCTCATCATAACTTGTCACAAGAGAGAAGGCAGTGCCTTGTTTGCCGGCACGTGCAGTTCGCCCGATCCGATGGAAATAGACCAATGCCTCATGTGGAAGGTCGTAATTCAAGACATGACTGACGCCGAAAATGTCTAACCCTCTGGCGGCCACGTCGGTCGCCACAAGTATCGGCGTATCGCCTCTACGGAATGAACCCATCGCGACGTTGCGCTGTTTCTGCGACAAGTCTCCATGCAAGGATGTCGCGCCAAAACCTGCAGACCGTAGCTCCATCGCAAGCCTTCCCGCCCTAATCCTCGTGTCGCAGAAGATCAGCATCTTATCGCCCTTCTCGACATTGAGAATATTGCAGAGGGTCGTGAATTTCTCCTCCTCTCGAAGCCAGACGTATCTCTGGTCTACCGTGTCTACAGAGATCTCGTCGCTGTCGACGAAGACAGTCTCGGGATTTTTCATGTGTTTCTGAGCTAGTTCGACAATCTCGTCCGGCATGGTGGCCGAGAATAAGGCGGTTTGATGCTTACCAGTTATCGCTCGAATAATATCCTCAACGTCCTCGATGAAGCCCATGTCCAGCATCCTGTCAGCCTCATCCAGCACGAGGAAGCCAACCCGGTTGAGACTTATTGTACGTCGCTCAAGATGATCCAGTAATCGTCCGGGAGTAGCAATGACAATTTGTGGCCCACGGTCTTCTAGGTTTCTGATCTGATTATTGATTCCTTCACCACCGTACAATGGAATGACGTTTACTCGCATTGATCGTGCGAGTTTCTGAAACTCCTTCGCAACCTGTAATGCTAATTCACGGGTCGGGACTACTACTAGTCCTTGAACCCCGTCGGATCGATCGATCCGTTGAAGCATCGGAAGTGCGAATGCTAATGTTTTGCCGGCTCCGGTGTGAGCCTGGCCAATCACGTCTCTACCTGCAAGAAGAACGGGTATAGCACGAGCTTGTATCGGGAACGCCTGGCTGAAGCCAGCTCCCCGGAGGGAGTCCAATAGGCCGGACTCCAAGCCTAATTCGTCAAACTTTACTGACACTCGTAATCACAATAAAAGCCGGTACGCGACATAAAGACCTTCGCGAAGCAAGATACACTCGTAGTAGGCTATCTTTCGATGGCTACCGGCTCTTCACGACTACCGTTCCCTTCATCCACGAAGTGTGATAATCGCAGTGGTACGGGTAGGTCCCGACGATTGTGAATGTAAATTTGTTCGTAAATCCTGGTGGAATATTTCCAGAATAGAACAGTCCAGTGTCACCGTGGGCATTGTGGTCACACGTGTTAACGCAGGTCGTCGGCTCTAAGTTCGCCCAGCCTACGGTATTGTTGATACCCAAGACCACGGTTATTGTTGTTGGCTGGAATGCATTAGGAAAATTAACGGTTGATGCACCTGCTGGAATCGTAACAACTGCGATTTGCGGCGAGGTGGGGACAGCGGTCAGAGTTGGTAGAATTGCGAAGCTTATGGTCAATCCGATCAATGCCGCTGCTATGATAGTTAGCGGGGGCATAAGCCTCCGTCGTGTTGTCGTCTTCCTCTCAACAAGCTCGTAGGTCAAATATGAAATGCCAGTCAGGAGGATAACCAATAATCCGAGATCCAGTGGTTCTGGGTCTGCAGTCCCGTTGGCCGTTGAAACAATGTGGTATGGAACCGGCAACATTTCCTTGTTTCTACCGGGACTTCTTCTGTTGAGGCTTGACTATCTGCCCAGCTAGTTCCTTGGATTGTCTGCGATGGCGTATGAAAAACGCGACCGTCCCGACGCCTATGGCAACTATGCCCCCGACTGTCGCGAACTGATAGTAGTAATCCGGCCCGCTTGTGACCAGTCCGATTGCGGATGGTTGCAACGCTAGCACTCCGAGGTTTGAGACCGTTGGAGTGGATCCTTCTGCAAACCATGCATTGCCGAACTGGTCCAGTGCAACGAATTTGGAATCAGATTGCGGGGTTGGAATCGGCCATTCCTGGAATTGATTCTTCGCGACATCATAGAAGGCTACTTTGTTGCCGATGTGTTCGGTGAACCAGAGGTTGCCTCTCTGGTCGATTGTCAATCCCCATGGAAAAGCATTCGGATTGATGGAGTCTAATGAAATCTGTGTGATACTAGCGTTGGTGTAAGGCGCTGTAATCCTTCCGATACGATTGGATCCGTGTTCTGCGAACCAAACATCTCCGCTTGATCCGATAGCTATCCCTGTTAGGAATGTTGAATTCGGCGAAGTTGGCACAAAATTCAGGATTGTATGAGAGGCCACATTCAGCATCTCTATTTTTCCGATTCCGCCGCCTCCGTGACCGGTTTGGGGGGCGTCCGGAGGAGGCACACTATCGCCAACGAACCAGACGTTTCCTCCCTGATCGGTTGCGATCGGTCCTAGATCCGAGGAGTTTGTTGGAGTTATCATGTACGTCCAAATTTCGCTTGTTTGATTGAATGCCAATACGCGACTTTTCGCTGAGTCAGTCACCCAGACAGTATTATTGGAATCTACAGTGATCCCTCCCGGTATACCACCAGTGTACGGAAACGAGAAGATCTTGGAGAACGCAGAATCGGTGGTATCGAGGAAGCCGATCGAACCACTCGCTTGGTCAGCGTACCATAACTTGCCACTAGCGTCGAAGGCTATCGGCCCTGGTGACGAAGAGGCATCGGGAGGGCTGAACCTTGTATAACTGTTCGGCCCTGGAACAAACTTCCAGAGCACACCAGGGAACGGTGCAGAGAACCAGACGTTCCCAGATCCGTCCACTAGGGCTTGATATCCGATTATGCTTTTGGAGTCCGTGTATGGTATCTCCCACACCTTCGCAGAGTCGATACCAGGATAGGCCTGGAGGTTTACGTTGAATTTCGCCAAGGTATCGAAGGCAGAAGATTGTCTCACTTGAACCTGTATGACCCAGTTTCCGGGTTGATTCAGAAAGCCGCCTTGCGCCAGATATTGTCCGCCTATCGATGCCTGATCGATCGTCACGTTCTCCGGCGGCAGCGGAGCATCTCGGTAAGTAAACTGCAGGTTGACCTCAATGACATGCGTAAGGGGCAGGCCGGCGTTGTCTGTAAGCGTGACAGCGAACGAATTGGTGCCCACGCGGACCGGATAGATGGACAGATCGACGTGAACACTTCCAGAGGTCTGGGAAAAAGTTGTGGCTTGGAGAGCGGGACGGTTCTGGGTCAGAGACACCTGATACGCTGGGGGAAGAGCAGTAAGCATGCCGACAATGAGTATCAAACCCAAGGCGAGAATCGACTCAAGCCTTACAGAGGTAGACAATCGCCTACTCAGGCTCACAAGAACCTCTGCCGCGTTGCTAAGCACCTTCAACCCCCTAGCAATCCTCGGATACCATACCAGCTGATTTAGTGCCCCGAAAACGACGAGCACGACCGTAAGTCCCATCTTGACAATCAAGGTCTGACCATATTCCGTCCCGAAGAGCGCGGAGAAACCGCCCACCTGAAACAGCGCACTGTACAGACCGGAAATCGCGATTATTCCGACACTCG
>VBBH01000271.1:0-1180 GCA_005888695.1 Candidatus Bathyarchaeota archaeon | reverse complement strand
TCAAGACTGAAACGAAGGCAAGTGTCGGAACAGCGGCGTTGTGACCTGAAAGGCTCGATGTGAGAAGCAGACCAGATCCGGGTATCAACAACAAAGTCAGAAACGTGCTGGCCCTTCCGATTCGGATTGCGAGCAACATAAGAACCGCGGACGCAGTAGCAATGACGAGTCTTGAAACTCCGATCAAACCGATCTGGGTACCGAAGAGGAATGCATCGAAGGAAGTTGGTGGCCCCGCTCGGATCTGGTTCAAGATCAATCCTCCAGCGCCGACCCCAGCAACTAGTGCCCCGAGCAACGTCACAATCAACACTCGCATCGTCGACTCAGAGGCAGGATTGAGAGGCTGGGACGGAGTTTGCAGATTGGGACTCGCGGCGCGGCGCCTAAGCCAGGGCAGCAAGACCAAGAGATAGAAGAAAGGTCCTCCTACGAGCACGGTCTGCCCAATATAGTACGTCCAACGTGCCAAGGCTTCTGGGATGAGGGAGACCAGGGAAGGCTGAACACTTGTCGGTGTGGATGGTGGCGGAGGGACGACTTCTTGGACTCCGAATGGATAAATCCCACTTGTAGGGTGCCCATCGACCGCTGACACGACAGCCCACGAAACTGTGTAGACTCCCTTCCCCAGATTGGGAAGGCCTACGGACATGCTGAGGCGATCCGTTGAGAAGACGACATTCTTGTCATCCACCCTATTCCCACTACTATCCAAGACTTTGAGAGAGCTGGATAACGGATTCACGGCTTCACTGAACGTGAGCGTGACCTGTGATGGGTTGCGATCCAAGGAAGCGTTTTGAGGAGGATCTGTTTTGACAAGCAGTGAGTGAGCTTTAACCTGACCCACTAGGGGGAGCGCTAAGACGAGAATGGTTAGTGCGAGTACAAGTAGTGTTTTGGTTCTCACGATGAATCTGGCATCTTCGCTTTTCTGACTTGCTGCTGCCCCTTGATCAGGGCAATCGTTCCGATTGCGATTCCTGCAATTCCTAAGCCTATCCCCAACCATCCCATTATGATGGCTCGATTATTGGCATCATTGATAGAGCTCTGCAAGGACGTGGCCGACGGTTGCTTGACCGGAAGTTGTATGTCGCCGGAATCTGCAACCATATCTAAAACAAAATTCAAGTTAGCCGCGGTGCTCCCGATCGTACCTTTGACCGTGGCCGTG
>VBBH01000319.1 GCA_005888695.1 Candidatus Bathyarchaeota archaeon | reverse complement strand
GTTCTCAAGTCGAAGAGTAGAGGAGGATGTCCACTTTCAAGCCCAGGAGTAGTATTCACAGTTTGACCTGATCTCGTGCCGAATGCCCAGTCGCCTTCGAGCCCGGAAAAAGCCACCAAGGGAACCTATAAGTCAAAACAACATCGCTTGTAGTTAGGGGAAAATATGGTTACAGTCGAAGCTATTGAAAAAGAGCTTGAGAAGGTTGTCGATCCAGAGATTGGGCTTCCGATAACTGAGATGCATCTGGTTGACGAGATAAGCATCCAAGACAACGGGGAGATTTTCATCAAGTATCATCTCACCGCCCCGTTCTGTCCGCCCATCTTCGCGGAGGATATAGGGATGAACATAAGAACGCTCACTTCTCAACTCGAGGGTGTCAGGAAGGTTACCGTGGTCCTCCACGGACACGCACTGGCGAACGAGATCAATCAAAGAGTCAATCCAGGCTACACTCCACCTCCCGTCCAGCCGGCAACGGCTGCACAAGCAAAGTCATGAGCCAAACGTGGCCTCAGTACGTCAGGCTATGTTCCGTCGAAGGCCTCACCTAAAGGCGTCGTACAGAAAGGCTCCCAGCAAGCCTCCAAGGATCGGTCCAACAACATAGATCCATAGATTTCCGAGAGGAGCCAGACTGAAGACCGTTGAGGCTATTGTTGGCCCCCAAGTTCTAGCCGGGTTGAGGGACGCTCCCGAAATAGGCCCGAACATCCAGACTATGGCCGCTAGAGCAAGTCCTATGGTGACTCCCGCTCTGCTAGGGTCCGCCGCTTTGTCCGTAGCACCGAATATCGTGAAGACAAGAATGGCGGTGCCAATAACCTCGGCTAGAAGTACGGCACCGATGCCAAATTGGGGGCTCGGAATAGTATCTCCTAGAAATGTTGACTGCGCAGTTTGTACAAGATCTCTATTGTTGCTCGAGGTCCACAATGCTAGCTGGACGAAACCTGCGATGGTTGCGCCTGCAAGCTGGCCGAGAATGTATGGTGCCACCTTCCTTGATTCTATTCTCCGGGTAGCCCAGTGAGCGATTGTTACTGCAGGATTGATGTGGGCGCCGGTTAGCCGGCCAATGGTATAGACCGCCATCAGTAGGGCCACGCCGTGGGCGAGACCGATGAAGCCGAGACTTGGCCCCGTGATTCCTCCGCCCGTGATGGGGCTGTCTAGAAACGTGAGGGCTGTTATTGTCCCTGGGCCGATAGTTGTGAGGAGAAAGGTGCCATAGGCTTCAGCTAGTGCTGCACGTCCCATTTGGTTCATGGGAAAGTCAATTCTCGCTGGTTTCTACGTATATAGCGCTTGTTTTGTTTTGTTTTGGCCCAGCGATCCCCTTCCATTGTCCGGGGATCGTTCAGGCTCGCCCGGGCAAAGAATTTTCTATAGTAGATAACACTCTATTAGCGCGGGAATTTGACTGTAACCAACAGTTTCACTTGGATGATTGGCGGTCCTCAGGGCAGTGGAATCAACTCGGTCGCGGAGAACTTTGCGAAAGCCTGCATTAGAGGAGGGCTTCACATATTTGCTAATATCGAATATCATTCTAACATCAAAGGGGAACACAGCTACTACAGGCTCAGGGTAGAATCAAAAGCGCCTCGCTCCCATGTGGACTGGGTCGACTTGTTGGTCGCCCTCGATCGAGAAACGATATTTGGTGATATGAACAAGCCTCACCCGACTCATCGGGGTCATAGACACGAGGTTAGCCCTGGTGGCGGAATAATCTATGACCGCAGCTTGAACCTTACACCTGATTCTTTCGGGCGAGACGATATCAAACTCTTTCCCATTCCCTACATGGATCTTCTAGTTGACGCTCTGAAGGAGTTCGGGAAGGACAAGGAGCTCAGCAAATACCAGGTAATGGTCAACACCATCGCCCTAGGCGCCTCCCTTGGCCTAGCTGACTATGACTTCGATCTTGCGACAGAAGCTATCAGGGAAGGGTTCACGGGACGAAAGGCAGCGCTCGGAGATCTGAACGTCAGCGCTGCAAGACGTGGGTTCGATTATGCGAAGAAGAGTTTCGGTGAAGATGCCTTTCCGACAAAGCTGCGAAAGCAACCGCTGTCTGGAAAGCGGATGATGATCAGAGGAGTCCAAGCGGTGGCGATCGCCAAGCTCAAGGCCGGATGTGGATTCCAAACATACTATCCGATTACACCAGCTACTGATGAGAGTGAGTACTTGGAGTCTCATCAAAAGGACTACAACATGATTGTTGTACAAGCGGAGGACGAGATTTCCGCGATCAACATGGCGACAGGTGCCGCGCATGCGGGCCTCAGATCGTCAACGTCGACATCCGGACCGGGATTTTCTCTGATGGCCGAAGGTCTCGGATGGGCAGGAATAACTGAGGCACCTGGACCAGTTGTTGTGCTATATCAGCGAGCGGGTCCTGCAACGGGGCTACCGACCAGAACCGAGCAGGCAGATCTGAGATTCGCTCTCCACGCTGCCCACGGCGAATTTCCCAGAATCATTATCGCACCGGGAGACGTGGTCGAAACCTACTACGACACGTTTGACTCGTTCAACTACGCGGAACACTACCAGGTACCGGTAATCCTGTTGACTGACAAGTTTCTGGCGAGCACGTACCAGGACATAGTTCCGTTCAACGGCGACAGTCTAAAGGTCGATCGCGGCGACATGGTCCGAGAATCAGACCTGGCCACGGGCACAGACTATAGACGCTATCGATGGACAGAACTAGGCATCTCTCCCCGAGCAATTCCTGGCCAGAAAGGTGGAATATTCTGGACAACTGGAGACGAGCACGACGAGTACGGTCACATCACCGAGGCACCGGATATTCGGATCAAGATGATGAGGAAGAGAATGCGAAAAGTTGAGCTAGCAGGACAAGTGATTCCCGATTCAATGAAGGCGACCCTCCACGGACCGAAGTCTGCTCCAATTCCTCTCTTAGGCTGGGGATCATCCAAGGGCGCGATACTCGATGGAATG
>VBBH01000318.1 GCA_005888695.1 Candidatus Bathyarchaeota archaeon | reverse complement strand
AGCCAACAAGGAGTATGGTGACTGAGTATTGTTGGATTCCGAGAGGTCCTCTGATGAGCCAGACCACGCCGAGAAGCGCTGATATGCCGCCTAACGTGACCGCAGCTCGTCTTGTCGCTATTGACATCTTAGAATCGCGTCCTATCTCAATCAATTTGTTCCCCTCCCAGTGCTTCACTCATCAATGCCAAAGTCCTGGTGAGCATCCTCCCCCTCTTAGTAAGCTCGTAGCCTCCCTCGTCGCTGTGGGAAACCAGGCCCATGTTCAACAGGCTCTTCAAATGATTGTTGACAGAGGCCGCTTCAAGGCCGGTGACTGTTTTGAAGTCTGAGAAAGTCTTCCTAGTAGAGTACAGCATCTTGACCATCTTGAGCCTGTCCGTATTGGCCAGTGATTTCAGGAGGTCAGCTGCCGTGGTCTCAGGCATACTTTCGACCAGTTCGTCAACCGCAATCTCCCCTCGTGTAGCCAGGCTTGACTTCACATCTTCGCGAATCTGTCTGACAAGGTCCTTGACGACAACAAAGGAGGGCTCGGTCTGAGCCACGTCATCCTTGTGGAGATCAACCCTGATCGAACCAGCTCCCGAGCTCTCAATGGCCTTGGATACTTGTCGCCGTACCTCATCCTTCAACGACCTGATCTCCTCTCTGAGCTCTTCTCGAATGTCCCCGGTTTCTTTGGTCAAGTAAACTCTTCTATACTTGCCATAAGAGGGAAGTATATATAATTTTACTCAGGCTGCCAATTAGATAAAAGACTGTTTCCTAGCTCTGCGCCAACCACTACGCTCGTGCATTCTACCAATGGACTGTTACGGGATGCTTCCCTGACTTACAGTGCGCGTCTAAAAGAAGTCCGGGACATTCCTACTTGAGTCCGACAAGACTATCGTCTTAATCCCCCTCCGCCTCTGGCATCATCAACCATGTAAGTTCACATCTATCGCGGGGCCAATGGACCCCAAACCCAAATGGGTTCACATCCCTACTCGAGCTTGGATCATTAGCTAAGCTTACTCTTCGTGAGAACTATCGCAGTAGGGTACGTAGTCTTGCTAAGAATACACTCGGTTAGAGAGTGCTGCTAGCACAACCCTGTCACCCGCTTTCTCATCATCGGGTTGAACTCGACTATTATTGTGGGATACAGGAATGTAGATTGTGCGGCGCTCAGGGTCCTCGATCTCCCCTTAGATTGTCTCTCAAGCGACGGCGAAGTATGATTGGAAAAAATCGTCAAGATCAAAATACTCGCGATCCTAGGGCTAGGTTTGGATTTTCTCTTCCACTGGCTCCAGACAGGCGTCCCCATAGCAATCGTCATCGACGGGACTCAGAATCCCGACCCATACATCGCAACCCTGGCATTGGCAGCACATAGCATGTTCATCCTGGCATTTCTGAGTATGCTATTCCTGCCATTGAGGGTGAAGGTAAGGACGAAGGTGAGGACGAGAATATGATCTTGCCCGCATGGCTTCCGAAACTCGTGGGTCTCACGGGACTTAGTCTAGATTTTACGTTTCATTGGCTCCAGGCGAACGACCCGTTGCAGATAGTATTCGACGGTCAAATGTTCACGTCGCCTGACCCGGGCTTCACACTATTCGTGAGGATTTTAGCGTTGGGGGCTCATATGATGTTCATAATCGCATTCTTCGAGCTGATAGTAACCCCGTTCGAACCCATCACGATCGTACCTGGTAAATCCTTCAACTCCACGAGGCGGCTACGACGCAAGGCAACCTCGTACTCGGGACGGCTCGCCTCGTTTGTGCGACGGACAAGTTCAGCTAAAGGAAACGAGGCCGCCCAGGGTCCCCTCCGAGTATCCTAGAAGCTGGTCTGAAAAATTGGGTCTACCGTTCATAGACCTCCACGTAACGGGTGGCCCCATCTATCTCGACCCGTGGGACTATTTCTTCCTCGCCATTTTCGTAATGGGCATCGCTGTTCTTGGACTCGAGACAAGGGGCAAACTGAAGACCCATCATATCGCATCGATGGGTTTGATAGCCCTCTCATTCTCGGGGCTAGTGTACTCTTTCATCCTGGCCCCGACCCTTTCCCAGTCGGCCCCGCCCAGCAACGCGGTCTACGTGGACATGCTGCCCCAATCGTTCTCCCCATCCACGATAAGAGTAGTATTGGGTGTAAACAATACCGTTGCATGGAGGAACATGGACACGGTGCCACATGAACCTCACGATAATAGCAACCAGTTCCTTCTTCAGGCCAACCCCGGGCAGGTGAAGTGGTGGATTTCACAAGACCTGGAGAGTACTATTACCACTGCCATTTTCATCCGTCAGCCTCGGGAGAAGTTGTCGTCGTAGCATGAAGAGTCCGGCTCAAGAAGCAAAAGCCCACGAAGCTACCTAGTTATCCCAATCCCGGTGGATGAGAAGCATCCAATGGCGTCTCC
>VBBH01000317.1 GCA_005888695.1 Candidatus Bathyarchaeota archaeon | reverse complement strand
CTACGAGGAGGAAGAGCCCTCCGAAGAAAAAGAAGACTTCCCAATTGATTCGGCTGAGTACATGTTTGACCTCGGATGATCTGGACGATTCGTAGACTAGAATGACGGAGGCTGGCAGGAGGGTTGCTAATGCTGGTGAAACATCGAGTGCTTGATGAGCCACTAGGAATGCTACTGCGAGGAGGAGGGAAACGAGGCTGACTCGGAGGAGACCCGAGTCTTTCACTAGCTCTCTAGGATTGCGTAAGAGGAGACCGTTGTTCTTCGAATGCTTCAACGCAGCTTCTCTGTGCAGGAATCGATGGTTCCTCGCGTAGAGGATGAGCAGGTTGAGACCAAGGATTGCCAGGGCGGTTGGGGCGGTATTGAGGAGGAATTCGTTGAATGAGAGTCCGAGGGAGGAGCCGACGATTATGTTGGTTGGGTCTCCAACCATTGTGGCGACGCCTCCGATATTTGCTGCCAGGACCTCTGCGACGACGAATGGGACGGGATCGATCTCTAATCCATCCAATACTTCGACAGTTAATGGTACTACGAAGAGTGCGACGGTTACGATGTCGAGGAGTGAGGCCATTCCAGCGGTCATTAGTGGGAGTAGGATGTACATCATGATCGGATGGGCGTCCACTGATCTCGCAAGGTGGAGTCCAATCCATTCGAAGAATCCTGCCTCTCGTAAGGAGGAGGCTATGATGAACATGCCCAGCAAGACTCCTAGGGCGGTCCAGTTGATTGCTCCGATAATGTCGGTTGACTTGAGGACGCCTGTGCCTACCATGAGTGTAGCGCCGAGTATGGCGGCGGATGGTTTGTGGAATCTGTCGGAGAGTATGAGTGCGTAGGTGCCTGCGAAGACTCCGGCGATGATGACTGTTAGTGGGAGTGAGAGGGGTAGCGGCATAATCAGTCGGCTTGGACCGAGGAGAATTGGGTCAGGTCATAAAAGGCCTCATGATTGTGAGAGGCTTCAGTGTATGCTCTCTGGCGGGGAAGCACTTCTACGGGTGGGCTATGGAATTACTCTTGCATGGCTTGGAAAGGTCTGTTTTGTGTCTTGGGACTCTTGTTGATAGTCGTCCCTTTTTTCTGAAGTGGGTTTCGGCTCTAGGTCCTGTCTTGACGAGTTGGACGAGGAGATAATGAAAATCCTGGTCTAGTGGGCAGGTGAATATTGACATTTCCATGAGGCCCTAGCGGTTTTCAAGGCGTTTCCTAGGGGATTTCAGGGTGACCCTTACCGCAAGCTCACGGGAAAAATCCACCAGGAGCATATCGGGTATCGGGGATAGTGTGGTCCGATTGCTGATCGGGGCTCATAATGAGCGATCTCTCGTTCCTGTTCTAGAAGCTTTCTAGTTTTCTGAAAGATGGTGCCCCATCGATTTGGTTGGAAACGATGGGGTGGGGTAAATGATGGGAAATGTGGCTGGCTAATTGTGTTCCAAGCTAACTGAGCCGCTTCCCAAATCTAGCTCTAGAGGACTGACTGGTAATGAGAAGCTCTGTGGAAAGTCGCCCTTGCCCATGCATCTGAACTCTTCATTATGGCATTTTGGACACTTGATATCGAAACGCAATTGTCCAGGTTCAGCCTTCTCTTCTCGCCAGATGTGATAGCCGCATCCCTTTCTAGTACACTCGAAGACGTATGTCTCGGAATCTATGAGCTTGTTAGTGGGACGGCGGGGACGTGGACTCTGAGTTATCTTGACACGTCTTTTTGTTGAAGATCGTCTAGGAGTCTTACCTTGCAGCTTCTGAGAAGACTTTGTTCTAGGGCTCTTGGATTCTTTATCGTGAGTGCTCTGCCCGATACGTTTGGTTGATGCTGATCCTTTCTTTCGTCTCGTTGTTGGCATTGCACATAGCAAATTGTGCAGCGTGAAAGTTCAGGATGATGTTACTCCAAGGTTGTACCTGAGCGGAACAAGGAGAGGGGCGAATCTATCGATCCATGCTTGTCTAACAAACCGACGAGGGAGGTTAGACTCTCCGTTTACTTTTGCTTAGCATCGACAAACTCTGCATGGTAAACCTGTTTCCCAGTTATCAGAAGATCGAATCGTGAATGGAGTTGGTCCAGCCTAGGATTCTTTGTAACGACATCATGAACGTGTTGCATGTGGCTGGCGTCCTTGAACCGTGCTATCTCAATCCATAATTCCTCATCTTCTAGTAGATTTACCGCCTCTGGAATACTCATCGCGCCAAATTTGGCGGACATTCCTACCGGCTTCAACAGTTCCTCTCCCATGCAGCCGGCGTCTTCGAACAGCTTCATAATGGGCCTCAAAGCCTGTACGAAAGCCTCCGCCTTCTTCTTCGGAACCCGGTACAGGAAGATGGAACAGTACGCCATTACTGGCCTATCACCCGTTCACTAAACCTGATTATTTAGGCTCTTGACCTGCCCGTCGTATTCAGCCATCTGTTGGAGCAGTTAGCACCCGTTGAAGACGAAGATGAAAGCAGGACCAAGGACCTAGCTTTTCCTGTTGGCAGGCTCCCCCCAGAAAAGGTCCACTCACATAACCCCTCCGCTAGCAAGACTTACTAGCCAATTAGCGCTGGTGACTGGAACATGAAGGAATTGTCGAAGAGGGTTGAAGGCTTCACAGAATCGGTCATCAGGGAAATGACAAGGAAGTGCGAAGCCAAGGGAGCATTGAACCTCGCTCAAGGCTTTCCCGACTTCGATCCTCCGACCAGTGTGAAAAATGCAGCGGCACAAGCGATTGAACGTGGATTCAACCAATACTCGACGACTCACGGAATCCTACCACT
>VBBH01000287.1 GCA_005888695.1 Candidatus Bathyarchaeota archaeon | reverse complement strand
GAGAGGAGTTCAAGGGATCGGGGCTGCTATATCGACCGTTACAGCGTTCGCGATTCTAGTCGCAACCTTCCCTGAAGGGAGAGAAAGGAATGGAGCATTGGGGATCTTCATCTCTGTGCTTTCCGCAGGCTTCGCCGCAGGCTCGATACTCGGAGGTGTTCTGACAGCGGCGTTCGGATGGAGGTCGATATTGTTCGTGAATGTACCGATAGGGGCTGTGGGTGCGGCTCTCTCCCAAAAGTTCCTTGTCGACTCTAGTAGTAGGGCGGCGGAGAGGCACCTAGACTTGCTAGGAGCGATATCCTTGACGGGTGGGCTGATAATTTTCGTTTACGGCTTGACAAATGCGACCATCGACGGTTTCATGTCTGTACAGACTGTCCTGCCTTTGGGATTGTCCACATTGATCCTTGTGGGTTTCCTCGTAATCGAAAACCGGTCCAAGGCCCCGTTGATCCCGTTGAGCTTCTTGCGCCGCGGCAATATTCTGGCTGCTAACGCGATGGGATTGATATTCACATCTTCGGCAGGAGGACTGATCTTCTTGCTTACGATCTACCTTCAGCAGATTCTGAACTTTTCAGCCCCCGCTGCAGGTGTAGCGTTCCTTCCGCCTGCTCTCATATTCTTCTTTGTTGGTGGATGGGGTTCGTCTTGGCTCACTGACCGCTTCGGCATGAAACCGGTCCTCGTACTTTCAATGGCACTTGTTACTCTGGGCTCAGCACTTCTAGTCCCGATCACGGTAGCCAGCGGCTATTTCGGCATACTGCCTGGACTCTTGGTCTGGTCGTTCGGAGCCAGCATTGGTTTCGTTGCATTGAGCATCGCAGCAGTGGATGGGACTCAGCATGGCGAAGAGGGACTTGCCTCTGGGTTGATCAATACGTCAGAGCGGATCGGCTTTCCTCTAGGCCTAGCCGTGCTCCTAACTGTTGCAACTACAATGGATCCTACACCGGTCGGAGGGACGAGTCCGTCACTGGCTGGTTTGGTCGGGGGTTTTCAGTACGCCTTCCTCGCGGCCACGGTTTTGAACGGAATAGGACTTCTCATAGCTCTACGTATTAAGGGGCAGAAAGCTACTTGGTCAAGTGCCCGGTTAGTCTAACGGTTCCTTCCTGACAGTGTTTGACGGATTGAACTTAACTGGGGACTGCTTGAGCACAATTTGAACAGAACTTGGCGCTAGTTTGCAACTGATGCCCACGGTTGGAACAGAATCTTGCTCCCGAAGCGACAGCGGATTGAACGCCGACTTCGCTTCGTTGAAGAAAGATCTGGTGAAAGATGACCGCGAATAATATCAGAATGCCGCCCACCAAGAACGTGTAAAATCCAGCTTGGAATCCCCAGCTCACACTAGCGCCACTTACGAACGTTGACCCGACTGGTCCAGAGAGGCACGAAGATGTGCCCCGACATGAGCTAGTGAGGGTATAACCAACTGCTCCTGCGTACACGACAAGCGCGGCGATCGAGGAGATGAACCCTGTTGCCACGTATTCTTTGGTACGCGCGAAGCTTCCCAGAAATGCAAAAGAGGCTGTAATGAGTACAACGGCCATGACCAAGATGTTCAGAAGGCCCATTACGCGGGCGGCTTGCGCTAGAGTCGGGGAGGAACTATTATCGCCCAGATAAGGTTCGCCCCATAGACTCCATTGGATTGATGCCGTAAATCCAAAGGCCGAACCGTCCACGCCCCACCACGGAAGGAAGACGCTGATAAGGGCCAGTGTTCCCGCGAGGATTGAGATGAGATTGACCTTCGGAAAACTAAGAAGAACTTTGCTCGCCAACACAGTCCCGACCTCCGTCCAACTCAGAGGGTTCGAACAAGGTTCCTCTTCTGCATATTGTACTATGGCCAGCGGCGGTTAGGATACAGTGAATCATGTGGGTGTCATTTTCGCGATGATCCTGATTTCATTGGAGATATGGCCGGCTGGTGGACCCATTTTGAGTTGGTCCACGCCTAACGCTTTCTTGCTAGTGGGGTTGCTGTCTGGATGTCTTGGTCCCAGTTGACCGACAATCGACCACGCTGTTTCCACTCTTCATAATGCTCCATTATTCCTGTGAACAGGAGTGGCAGGCCGATCGTTGCGTCGAGGCTGACGGTGCATGATTCCGCTTTCGGATCGAGCTTGCCCCAGGATTGGCTCTCTGGCAGCTCGCACCCTGACAGTCCTCCCCACTTTGCATCGTCAGTCGTGACCTGTATTGCGTACTTGTGCGGAGGGACCGGCGTCCCAGCTATCTCGGCCAGTGGGACCACTTGCTGAATGTAGTTCTTGGGTGTCCCGCCCCCGATGAAGATCACACCTGACTTGGTGAAGCGCTGCTTAAGGCTCATGATTTCGACGTTGTCCATCATTGGAGAGTAGACCATTGGTGTTCCGCCTTTCTTAGTCCTTTCCAAGTATTGGACCGTCAAGGCCATGCCGATGGAGCTGTCGGCTAGGGCCGGACAAAATACGGGTAGATGCTCTCTTGCTGCCGTAGCAAGTATTCCGTATTCGTCTTTCACTCTCTCGCCCATTAGTTGGAATAGTTCTCGGCTCGAATAGTTGCGAGGTTCTAATGAGTCAGCGAATGTCTCGACGAACTCATCTGTCTCGGTGAACTTGACGTCGTCTGCATATGTATCGTAAACGCGATCAATCCTCATCTTTCGAAGGGTTGGATCGTCGATGTGATGATGCGCCATGTAGTGACGTCCGCCTAGGGATTCGTAGAGGTCATGGCTGAGATTGGCTCCGGTGGAGACTAGGACATCGATCGCATGGAAAGCTATGAGATCGCGAACAACGCGTCTCATTCCGCCTGGAATCATTGCTCCGGAGAGTCCGAAGAAGATTATCGGTTGGTCCGGATCTGTTAGCATGTTCATCCAGATCTTGTAGCAACGGCCAAAGTTCCGACTCTGGAAGGAGGTGTTGTTGAAGGCTTCAAGGGCTTCGCTCACACTTCTTACTCGCGCTGTGTCGTAGTGTTTGACGGGATGCTTGAAAGCGTCGCCTCGCGGATCGTATTGGATCTCGGAGGAGTTGATAGGAGCCACGTATTTACTTCCGGAATGAGAATTGTTTCTTTCCACTTTCATCTTGGTCGTGATTTCTCAGGAGGATTGGGATATCTGAGGTGTATTTAAAAAGTTCAGAACGACCGATTGATCAAT
>VBBH01000286.1 GCA_005888695.1 Candidatus Bathyarchaeota archaeon | reverse complement strand
CAAAGGGAAACTGCTCGAGCTTGAGCAACAGGTTGCAAAGATGCCACAAGTAATGGCCGTCTATGATGTAACGGGGCTGACGGACGCTATGGTGATTGCCAAATTCAAGAATCGCGACGAGCTCAGCAAGTTCACAAAAAGCCTCCTGGCAATGCCTTTCGTTGAAAGGACAAATACTCACATGGTCCTTACAACCGTCAAGGAAGATTTCAGATTACTCTAAGACGCAACTCTCAGTAAAGGGTCTCACGAATTTCTTCGAGTCGCCGCTTTCAAATCCATTGTCTTGCGCTTCAAGGCTTCCACGGTCTCTTCTGGATCGCCGAGATTCTCGTTGACCAATCTAACTAGGGCACTGCCAACGATTGCTCCATCAGCTCCTGATTTCATCAGCGCGGAAACATGTTCAGGCCGGGAGATCCCAAAACCAGCAGCGGTCGGCAGTCCCCCGGAAAGATTCTTGACATGTTTCACAGAAGAGATTGCTAGCTCGCTCAATGAGTCTCTTGGTCCCGTGACACCGAAAAGGGAAACCAGGTAGAGAAATCCGGTACTGTTATGGATGATCTTGACCAATCGCGTCTCCGAAGTGTTGGGCGCACTGAGAAATATCGTGTCAATGCCGTTCTTGATTGCAGCGCTTCTATAATCACCACTTTCTTCAACGGGAAGATCCGGAACCACTACGCCTGAAACGCCTGAGTCTCGAGCCTTTCGCATGAAATGATCGAGACCCATCGCCAGGACGGGATTGTAATAGGTGAGTATCACGAGGGGAATCTCCGGGTATGTTCCAGAAATCTCCCGACACTCCCTCAACACGATTCTAGGCGTTGTCCCGTGAGCAAGCGACCTTTGACTAGAAGATTGGATGACTGGTCCGTCTGCTATTGGATCTGAGAAGGGAATTCCTATCTCTATAATATCGGCTCCTCCCTCGGCCAACGCGACGACATTGTTGAGAAATATCTTCGGCTTCGGATCCCCACCGGTGAGATAGGCAACCAGAGCTCCTTGACCATGGGACGTTAAGCTCTGAAACTTCGAGGCTATGCTAGTAGTCGAGTGCTTTGGCAACTGTCTCTACATCCTTGTCCCCTCGGCCTGACAGGTTGATGATCACGGAATCCTTCGATCCGTACCGCTTCACGAGTTTGGAAGCGTAGCTTATCGCATGGGACGGCTCGAGCGCGGGGATTATCCCTTCTGACTCGGACAATAGCTTGAAGCCATCGAGTGCTTCAGCGTCCGTTACCGCGGCATACTTTGTCCGTCCAGTAATCATGAGATGCGAGTGCTCTGGTCCAACAGCGGAATAATCCAATCCTGCTGAGATGCTGTCGGTTGTCTCAATCTGTCCATGCTCGTCTTGCAAGACGTAAGTGTACATGCCATGCAAGACCCCTTCCCGTCCAGCAACAAGGCTCGCGGCATGCTGGCCAGTCGAGATGCCCTTACCAGCGGCTTCAACCCCATACAATTCGACTTCCACGTCATGAAGGAATGGATGGAATACGCCCATCGCATTGCTCCCTCCTCCCACGCATGCGACTATTGCCCGGGGAAGTCTGCCTTCAGCAGTCAATATTTGTCTTCGGGCCTCTCGTCCGATTACGCACTGGAAGTCCCTGACCATGACTGGGTACGGGTGAGGCCCGACTACGGATCCAATCAGATAGTAAGTATCGTCAATGTTGGAGACCCAGTCGCGTAATGCTTCATTGATTGAATCCTTCAACGTTTTAGACCCAGACTCAACCATGCGCACTTTTGCCCCAAGCATCCGCATCCGGTAGACGTTCAACCGTTGTCTCTCCATGTCCTCGCTGCCCATGTACACCTCAGCCTTCAAACCCAGGACCGCGCAAGCCATGGCGGTAGCAACACCATGCTGCCCCGCCCCAGTCTCGGCAATCACCCTCGTTTTCCCCATCTTCTTGGCCAACAATGTTTGCCCAAGTGTGTTGTTGATCTTGTGTGCTCCGCCGTGCAGAAGATCCTCACGTTTCAAGTATATCCTCGCCCTTCCAAGCTTACGAGTTAGATTACTAGCAAAATAGAGAGGCGTTGGCCGACCAGCATAGTGGGCTAGAAGATTCCTTAGCTCTTTCCTGAATCCTATGTCGTGCGAGTAGTGATTATAGGCGGCCTCAAGTTGTACAAGTGGCTCCATCAAGGTTTCCGGAACGTAGCTCCCACCAAACCTTCCGAACTTGCCGACTGGACGCTGTCCCAACTTCCTTCCCTGATCCTTTAAGCCTCTACCAGCTCCCGCACTTTTTCTTTCACGTTGTCTGCTTTCATGATCGCGGTCCCGACTAGGAAAGCGTCCGCCCCGGCCGCACGCAACCGTCTAACATCTAGGGACGTTTCAATCCCGCTCTCTGCAACGATCAAACCAGTGGGCCTATCTTTTCTCGAAAGGATTTCTTCCGTAGTCTCTAGGTTGACCCTTAGGCTCGAAAGGTCGCGGTTGTTGATCCCATAAAGATCGGGTTCCAGCATCTTAAGTTCAATAAAATTCTCAGCCGAACATGCTTCAGCAAGAACCTCAAGTCCCAGCCTTTTCGCCTCGGTAATCATTTCTAACATTGTAGTCTTGGCAAGACCTCTCTCGAACAGCTCTGCGATGAGCACGACGGCATCTGCTCCGGCGCGTGCGCCAGCGCGAATCTGTTCTGGAGACACGATGATGTCCTTCATCAGCACCGGTACGTCCACTCGCACAGCGACATCGGAGAGGTTAACAAGCGTTCCTTGAAAGGAATCAGGCGCAGTCAAAACGGAGAGGGCGCATGGCCCGCCGTCGAGTATTTCATCAGCGACCCTAGTCGGGCAATCGAACGAACGAATTTGACCCTCAGACGGAGAAGCATATTTGAGCTCAGCGATTACTGGATTTTTCGTACTGCAATCTCTGACAGCGGTGCGCAGGCTTCTTTTTGGATGTGAGACGCGCGGCGGGTTTTCATAGTATCCATTTTCGACCCTCCGCTCCGCCTCTCTTGCCAGCATCATTAGATGGTCCACCATATTCACTCTCACGCAATTCGGTTCAGTCTCTCTACGCTACCCTCTGAGAGACGTATCACGTTACGAAGCAATTCAAACGCTCTTCCATCTTCAAGTGTCCCTTTTGCTAGCTCGATCCCGTCTCTCAAGTCGGCCGCCTTCTCACAGAGAACAAGCCCGGCTGCTGCATTCAACAGGACCATCT
>VBBH01000285.1 GCA_005888695.1 Candidatus Bathyarchaeota archaeon | reverse complement strand
CATGAGGGTTACTGGATGACCTTCACCCTCAACCTTGACGGCATTAAGGAGGTTCCACTTCCTATCCCTGCGTTGGCTCCAGTCCTAGAGAATAGGAAGCCTCGTACCAACAAGAAGAAGTAGCCTCCACCGCTTCCAAGTTATCGAATCGAAGATTGTCCGACCGACAGCTGACCACTCACCACGGTCACCCTAGGATCAAGGTGCCGTACTCGAAGAATCCAGTCTTCGTTGCGGAAGGCTATACACCACCTGTAGTGGTTGGGAGAAGTTTCGAGTACGAGACATCGCCTGAGAACGCGTCTTATTGGCAAACACTACCTCTTGCGTATCGACAATATCTCAAGCAGGAGTCTGATCGTCGAGAGATCGACCTTCGACTTCTTATTGACGAAAGACGCTCAGGAGCCTTCCGATGCATAAGCTGTCAGAAACCAATGGTCATGCGTGAACTCTTCGCCAATGGCGACCGGGTCTACCAATGCCTCAATGGAACTTGCGTAAAACGCATAATCCGCTACCAATACCATCGAATGAGCGGCAGAATCGTAGAGGTCACCTAAGTCCCTCCGTTCCCGTTATCATTTCATACCTAAACCAGTCACCAGCTACACCACAGGCGGTTATTTGCTTCTCCCCTTGAAGATGCCAATAAATAGGGACACAGTCACCTCCTAGATTAGGGATAAAGTGGAACCATGTCTGCTTCCCAGAAAGCACGACAACAACCCGACGAAGACCCTATAGCGATGCTCGCCGATGGGATCAACGTCTGGATCGGGAAGCTCGGAGACATTGTCCACACAATAGTCGACCGGACCCCGATACGCCACGTGATAAACTGGGGCCGCATATACTCACTCTGGCCCGTCAACATCACTACCGCATGCTGCAGTGCAGAGTTCGGAGCTGCCAGCGGGGCGAGGCATGATCTGGAGAGATTTGGAGTCCTTCCCTTGGGTTCTCTCCGACAGTCGGACCTTATGGTGGTCGAAGGCACCGTCACCAACAAGATGGCTAAACGATTGAAGATGATCTATGACCAGATGGCTGTCCCGAGATATGTGATTGCAATGGGTGACTGCTCCATCTCTGGCGGCCTCTTTCATGACTCCTACAGCATCGTAAACGGCGTCCATGAGTTCCTACCAGTCGATGTCTATGTCCCAGGCTGTCCGCCGAGACCAGAGGCCTTGGAACAGGGAATCATCATGCTTCAGGAGAAGATCAGAAGCTCCAAGGTGTACGAGCACACATGACCACTCCCACCAACATTCCCTCCCTCGAACGGGAGGACCATATTCTCGATCAGTTGAAGGAAAAGTTCGGCGACGCCATCAAAGAGTCTAGAGTAAGCCGACGTTCCAGGCCAGAAGTCACTGTAGCCATGGAGAAGATGCTTGAGGTCTCGAGATTCCTGAGGGACGAGCTCGGATTCGACAGAGCCAACGGAGCTGGCGGAGCAGATTATTTGAGGGATCAAAAGATGGAAGTTATCTATCACGTTTCAAATCTTGCAAGGAAAGAAACACGCGACATTGTATTGTCTGTCAAGGAGATCGTACCTAGGAGCAGTCCCAAAGTTAACTCGCTTGTCAGTATCTGGCCGTCCGTTGAGAACTTCGAGCGCGAGACCTATGAAATGTACGGGATAGCCTTCGACGGCCATCCGCATCTCGAGAAACTCTTCCTAATTGACAATTGGGACGGTCCTCCACCTCTCCGAAAAGATGTCAGGATCCCAACCGATTAGCATAGATCAAGTGGGTAAAATTGGAGAAACAACCCTCACCGATGACGAGCGTAGTCTCCTCGGAGCCATCGGAATCCGGAAGCCAGACGCTCACTGTAAGCGTGGGTCCACAACACTCAGGCTCCGGCCACATGCGTCTCATCATTGAGATGGACGGAGACATTATCATCAGAGCATCACCCGACCCAGGCTACGTGCACCGAGGGACCGAGAAAATCTATGAACTACGGAACATAATCAAGAACATACCCGTCATAGAACGACCCGCAATCATCGACGCCTCCAACCTCAACCACGCCTACATTCGTGCAGTTGAAGAGCTTCAAGGAATCGAAGCACCCCCACGTGCCCAATACCTCAGATGTTTATTGAATGAGATGAACAGGATTACCAGCCATCTATACTGGTTATCGATATTCGGCGTCTTCCTAGGACACACGACAATGTTCATGTGGCCACTAGGAGACAGAGAATTAATCGTCGACTTACAAGAGAAACTTACCGGTGCCCGAATCACCCACTCCTATATCGTCCCAGGAGGCGTCAGACGCGACCTCCCGCAGGGCATGAAAGAGGAAGCAATCAAGCGGACCCAGTATCTCGAGAAACGTCTCGAAGAGTATGACAAGATATTCTTCGAGAACCCGATATTCACCGCCCGGGCAAAAGGCGTCGGCAAACTGTCAAAAGATGAAGCTGTGAAACTCGGCGCAGTCGGGCCTGCACTACGTGGCTCCGGCGTTGACTATGACGTACGTAAGGATGAGCCGTACGCAGCCTATCCAGAACTCGACTTCAACGTCTGCACTCGCCAAGAAGGCGACTCGTACGCGAGGTCGATGGCCCGCATCGACGAGATCCGAGAAAGTTGCAAACTCATACGCCAAATAGTCCAAAAGATTCCCTCCGGTCCCTTCCGACGAAAAGCACCTATTGTTGTACCACGCGGCGAATCATACTCGAGAGTCGAATCTGCTCGAGGAGAATGCAGCGTATACCTGATAGGCGATGGAGGCGACAAGCCATACAGACTCAGATTCATAACAGGCTCTTATCGAAACATGGCCATCATCGCCCCCGTTCTGATAGGTGGACACATGGCAGACATGCCCACAGCATGGTGGAGCATCGATTATTGGCCCGTGGAAGCAGACAGATAGGAAAGAGGTAAATCTAGACAATGACTGTTAAAGGATCGATCAAAGCAGTCGCGGAGATTTGGACATCCTACTACTCCGGGCTACGACATCTCTTCCATAGATCATATACCTTAAGATTTCCAGAACAACGACTGGTCGTGGAGAAAGGCTACAGAGGGAGACATCTCCTCCACCTGGATCGCTGCACCGGATGCGGCATATGCGCCTGGATCTGCCCAGAAAAATGCATAACGATCGTACCACGTGGAGAAAGATGGTACCCCCAATACTTCTATGGAAGATGCTGCTTCTGCCACTTTTGCGTGACTCCTGACACTCTCGTCACTACGAATCCGTCTGTCAAGCCCATAGCAGATGTTAAACCGAGCGACCGGGTATTAACACACAATGGACTCTTCAGACAGGTAAGAAAAGTCTACACACGCAATTATTCAGGAAGGCTTTACTCGATCCGACCATTGGGCACGCATACCCCGCTTCGCGTCACTGCCGACCATCCTTTGCTTGCTTCGACGAGAATCCCTATGCAGAACAAGAAACGACTCGCGAAACCCCCTCGGAGGCCCCAGTGGAAGACTCCGGTCGAATTGAAGGTGGGAGACTACTTAACAATTCCAATAGTTAAAGAAACCCGCGACATCGAGGCCTACGAACAGACCGTAGTAGTGGGGCAGCCCAGCACAGGAATGCGAATCTCGAGGACCCTGAAACTTCCCGCGGACCCTGACCTATTCAGGCTCATCGGCTACTATTTGGCTGAAGGCTACACCGTCAAGAGAACAGTTGGCTTCGCCTTTGGCGAGCATGAAATTGAATACATCAAGGACTCATCACAGTTATTGGCTCGATACTTTGATCATGGTCCGAAGACGCAGACGATAAAGCACTCGACCCATGTCTTGCTCCACTCCGTGACAGCGCGCCAGTTCTTTGGAACATTCGGAAGGGGAGCGGAAAACAAGAAGCTGCCTGATTGGGTCATGTATTCACCAGTCGAGAAACAAAAAGAGCTTGTCAAAGGTGCTTGGCGAGGCGACGGATACTTCCACCGTCCCACCAGAGGTAACAGGAGTTCGTTCTTCGAATATGTGACAACCTCAAAGATTCTAGCCTTCCAATTGCAACAGTTGCTCTTCCGCCTTCGAATAATCGGCCAAATATCCGAGACGAGGCACAGGAACAGAAGACCCGCATACGTCTTAACAGTTCGGGGTCACTTTGTTCAGAAAATGACCGAACTGATGGGAATAATGTTCGAAGATCCCAGAACGAAATCATTTTCCAGGTTCGAGATGGATGATAACTTCGTCTACCTGCCTATCAGAACGATCACGAGTGTTCAAGTCGAAAACCAACCGGTGGTAAACCTGTCAGTAGAAGGTGACGAATCCTATGTCGCGGGTAACGTCACGGCCCATAACTGTACAGACTATTGCCCAGAATATGCGCTGGAAGAAACAGTGGAATTCGACCTAGCTGAATACACAAGGGACCGACTTGTCTGGAGCCCAGAGAGGCTTGCCAGACCTCCTGCTGGCAAGAATGACAAATACGTATTTTCCGTCGAGACTCCAAGAGGAGCAAGCAATATTCCGAGAGTAGGAGCGAAACCGGAA
>VBBH01000284.1 GCA_005888695.1 Candidatus Bathyarchaeota archaeon | reverse complement strand
CCTAGCATCTGGAATGCCGATCGGCGCGACCGTCGCAAGATCAGACATAATGGACTGGGGGGGCGGAGCACATGCCAACACTTTCGGTGGTAATCCAGTGTCCTGCGCCGCTGCATTACAAGTGATCAGCATTATCCGGGACGAACATCTAATGGAGAATGCAACGAAGCAGGGCGATTACATGTTGAAACGGTTGAAAGAGATGCAGGAGAAATATCCGATAATCGGAGACGTGCGCGGAAAAGGACTCATGATCGGGGCAGAAATTGTCAAAGATCCAAAGACGAAAGAGCCAGGCCGACAAGAGGTGCATGACATCATGATGAAATCATTCCGACGAGGACTGGCGGTGATAACATCAGGATCGTCCACAATCAGGATCGCGCCACCCTTGATCATTACTCGAGAACTCGTCGACGCCGGGCTCGACATACTGGAAGGCTCCATCAAGGAAGTCTCAAAGTCTCCAAGCTAGCCCGTCGCATTGAACCGGGAAGACTGCTAGTAGTCTGCGATGCCGCGAAAATTTGAGATTGCAGTCCTACCTGGAGATGGCGTAGGACCAGAGGTCATCCGTGAAGCTCTAGGGGCACTAGAGGCGTCAAGAGAACTTACAGACCTCAAGCTAGAAACAACAACCTACAGTGCCGGTGCCAAATACTGGCTCGGCAAGGGCAGGCGGAGACATGAATGGGACGAGGAGACGTTTGAAAGGTGTAGCAAGGCTGATGCAATTCTTCTTGGTCCGATAGGTTTGCCCGACGTTGTCCGAGAGGACGGACGTCCAGTCGGCGGCGATGTAGTCTTCGGCCTACGAATGGGCCTTGACCTATACGCGAACGTTCGACCCGTGAAATTGATGAATGGAGTAAAATCACCCCTATCAATGAAGCGTTCCGGGGACATAGACTTCGCCATCATCAGAGAAAACACTGAAGGATTGTATTCTGGAATCCAGGGAATCCTGTCGAGAGGTGGAGAAGACGAGGCGGGAGTAGACGTCAGGGTAGTCACCAGAAAAGGGGCAGAGAGGATAATCAGCTATGCCTTCCGACTCTCGATGAGACGCAAAGGCGCCCCCATTGATCGCAAAAGACGAGTGACCTGCGTCGATAAAAGCAATGTACTCGCCGGATGTAGACTGTTCCGATCGATCTTCAACGACCTCGCTGAGAGGTTTCCGAGGATAGAGAAAGATTATGCCTTTGTTGACGCTATCTGCCAATGGTTGGTTAGACGACCGGAGAAGTATGACGTGATAGTCACAACGAATTTGTTTGGCGACATACTCTCGGAAATTGGTGCCGCCTTACAGGGAGGACTTGGGCTTGCACCATCGGCGAATATTGGAGAGAAACACGGAATGTTCGAACCCGTCCATGGATCCGCCCCACAATATGCAGGGAAGAACGTGGCTAACCCTACAGCTGCCATACTCTCCGTGAAGATGATGTTGGAATGGCTTGGCGAGGAATGGAATGACAAGCAGTTGGACGTGGCTGCCAGGCTGATAGAGAAGGCCGTGGTCCAAAGCCTAGAGAAGGGAGAACTGTTGACACATGATCTCGGGGGCAAAGCCTCCACTAGACAAGCTGGGCAGGCGGTTGTCAGAAACATGCGCCTCCTAGCACAGAAGGAAGACTAGGACATTTCACGGGTCGTCTCAAAGTCAGAAAGACCTGATTCCTAGCATGAACCGAAGACCAGTCTCCTGAAAAATGATCAGGTTCTGGGACCAGACTCTAAGAGATGGCGAACAAAGCCCAGGCGTCCGGTTCAGCCCCAGTGAGAAGTTACGCTTGGCTAGGGAGATGGACGAGGCGGGTATTGCGATGGCAGAGGTTGGATTCCCTGTCGCGTCAAAAGATGATTTTCGTGCTTGTAAATTATTGGCAGAGCAGGGATTTAGAATGCGACTCATCTGCCCGGCCCGTTGTAGGATAGAGGATGTCGACGCAGTCGCCGATACGGGAGTTCGTGAAATCGCCCTGTTCATCAGCACTAGTCCCCAATTGATGAGACACAGTCTACGTATGAAAGGAAGCACGGTGATAGACCGGATAAGCAAAATGATCGAATACTCTCGGGACCGGGGATTGTACGTTCACGCGGTCTCAGAGGACACAATGAGATCACGTCCCGGATTCATCCTCCCCTTCTTCAAATCCGCTGTCACCGCCGGTGCGAAGGGAGTCGTGATAACAGATACTGTCGGAATAGCATCGCCTGAGAAGGTACGTAAGTTTGCAAGTCTCGTCCATTCCTCGATACGGGCCCAGTCATACTCTGTGCATGTTCATGATGATCTAGGCTTGGCCACGGCGAATACTCTTGCTGCTGTGGAGGCGGGGTTCAACGTGCCGCAAACGACGATCAACGGAATAGGTGAGAGGTCGGGAAACGCGTCCTTCGCGGAAGTATGCCTCGCCTTGGAACTATTGTACAATTGGCGGACAGGCGTGAGAATGGATAGAATCTATCGACTGGCACACCTAGTCGAGAAGTTCTCCGGAGTGCCGATACCGGCACATAAACCAGTGATAGGAGGTAACAGTTTCTCACACGAGGCTGGCATCCATGTCGCCGCGCTATTGAGGAATCCACGGACCTACGAGCCGTATCCTCCAGAAATGGTCGGGAGAAAACGAACC
>VBBH01000140.1 GCA_005888695.1 Candidatus Bathyarchaeota archaeon | reverse complement strand
TCTAACACCCGCCTTGACCAATGACTCAACAGTCTGAAAGAGCAGCGGCCTCCCACCCACCGGCAGAAGAGGCTTCGGCCTATTCTCCGTCAGAGGCCAGAGACGCACGCCCTTACCAGCCGCAAGAACAAGCGCCTTCAACTCATCTAACCACTCCGCGACAACCGCTGGGTCAAGTGAATAGTCTCCTTCATAATACGATCCATCTCCGACCACGTCTTAGACTCAACAGTCACACGGATCTTCGGCTCCGTCCCACTCTTGCGCACCAAAACCCAAGACTCCCTAGACGCCGCCCTCAAACCATACTCATTAGAAAACCTCGACCCCCCTCCAACAATCCCCGCAAGCTCAGACTCAAACATCGACGCCCCCTCACTATCCAGATCCACACTAAACGGAATACTCCGTCGTTCCATATGATACTCCGGAATATCCTTCAAACTAGCAGACACAGTCAAACCATCCTCCTCCAACGCCTTCAGATACAACAACCCCGACAAGATCCCATCCGGCGACGGATTGTAATCATAATGAATCCACGCACCAGAAGGCTCACCAGCAAAACTCGACCCATGCCTCTTCATCTCCCTCAACAACAACGCATCACCCACAGGACCACGAATCACTCTCCCCCCCGCTTTCTCCACCGTCTCCTCAAGAACCATCGAACTATCGATCGGCACAAGAAACACCTTACTCGCCCGACTACTCCTAGCCAAATGAGAGACAAAATAGGCCAACGCACGATCTTGCAACGGACAGTTTCCCTTCTCATCAACAATCACCATACGATCCGAATCTCCATCAAAGGCAATACCCCCGTTCGACCCCGTCTCCCTAACCATCTGAGACAACAGTCCAAGACTCTCCCGCTTAGGCTCCGAGCCACGTCCGGGAAACCGTCCATCCGGAATAGAATTCACAGACGTCACCAAACAACCAGCATTCCGATAGACCAATTCCGAAAAACCACAAGCAGCCCCATTCCCGGGATCAAGAATTACCTTCCACTTCCTAGATAGACCAACCCGTGAGATCATCTCCAGATACTCATACGGCTTCAGAAGCTCAAGCTTTTCGCTAGGACGTACTGGTCTATGCTCCCTCGGTCCATCTAACAACTTGGACTCGTCATCCAACGCTTCACCTTTCGACGTGAAAACCTTGAACCCATTATATTCCGGCGGATTATGACTAGCAGTAATCATTACCCCTGCAGAAAACTTCCTAGCACGCGTCTGATACGACAACACCGGCGTAGGAACAATGTGATAATCGAAAATATCCGCACCAGACTCCATCGCGGATGCAATGAACATGGAACGAAGAACCGGGCTTGACAATCGAGTATCATGCGCCACCGCAATCTTGTCCCCCATATTTGCGGGGACAGCCCTACCCAGCTCTGCTGCCAGGGCTGGCGTGATAACCTCCGGATACTTGTCTCTGATCCCCGAACTTCCGAAATGAAATTTCAACTATGCGTGCAGCTAATCCTTACTCGGCATCAGGAGTCGCCGCTACCATCAACACTTCCGCCTCAGCCGCCGCAACAGGGGCCTCCGTCTCTGCAGCCCTCAACGGTACCGAAAGCAGCTTCGACTTTCTAACACCGACATGTCGCAATGGACTGACCTTCTTTGCTTCATTGTAAACGTCACTGCCCATCTTGCCAAGAACCATCTCGTGACATAACTGTGAGTAGGTCAGACCCTGAGTCTTCTCCGCCACAACCTTCCCCATCACACGCCGGATCGCATGCTCCTGTGAACCCTGCACTCGGCCATGGCTGAACGCGATGACATAGACACGCACCAAGTATTTGTCTGGCGTTTGACCAGTGAATATTCCATCGATACGAGTGCTTCCCCGTCTCACGAGGCTTCGCAGATAGTCGGTCGAGTATTCGTGACTCTTGAGAATTGTTTCTGCACGGTTTCCCGCCGTCGAGGTTATTAGAAAGTAAAGCTTGGTTGATTGATGCGAAAAATCCGCGGTAATATCATAAAGAGTCGTCTCAACAACCCTCCCGATAAGCTTCATCGGATCCTCCGAAGGAATGTTAGACACGTTCTTATCGCCGAAGTATGATGGAGTGAAGACGTTGTACCACTCCTTCAGTCTCCACTTGTCACGTATCTTCTTCGCGGCTTTTGACACGGTTGCTACTCCATATTCTACTCGATTATTTTATCGATTGTGGCCTTGGCTGCTTGCAGGCATCGGAGCAAGTCGTCAAGGGTGGATATGAAGGTTTCAATTTTCCCATCGAAAACCGCATCGAGAATCGCAGCCCTAGTTGTAGCCTTCGCCTTAACAGTCAAACCTTGCATATTCAAATTATCAGGTCCCACAGCCCGTACCAATGACGACCCAACAGTCTTGTTAGGCACAGCAATCTTGATCGTTGCGGTTATCACGATGAGATCGCTTCCACCGCAGCGGCCAATTCCTGGAGAAACTTATCCAGGACAAGTGGATCAACTGTAGCCCCGGCCGCTATCGTGTGTCCACCCCCATTACCTCCATATTTTTCACACAAGGATTGGAGAGTTCGGCCAAGGTTCAATCCCTTCGACACTAGATAATCAGTTCCACGCGTAGAAAGCTTGAACTCTCCATCCTTCGTATTAGAAACAACAATAGTCACGCGCTTGTCCCCAAAGAGATTAGACGACGACACCAGAGATGAAACCGCTCCAGTCATTCCCTCAGGTATGACTCCTTCACCGCGAACAATCACCAATGGCCCAAGCTGCCTCAACACCGAAGGATTCTCAGTAATCCAACCCATGTACTTGGCCAAACTCTTCCTGTAATCCTGATAGACAGCCTGCGCCTCCTCAAACACAGCACCCCTATCTCCAAGCCCCAATGCAACCCCCAGACTAGGGCGTTGCATCCGTCCGCAGGCATTGAGTAATGAGGAGTACTCTCGTCCATCCTTGAGAGGAGTCCATGGATCCTCTCGAGTAAGAGTATACACCGTACCGACCAGATCAAGCGCAACCTCACCACTCAACTTCAACCCGATCATATACTGAACAATTCTATCGACCAGTCTTCTCTTCTCATCAACCGAAAGATCGGACACAGTCCTCCATCGATCATCAACCTTCGTCTGAATATTCGCACTATCAAGCAAAGCGAGACACTTGTCCTCTTCCCCTGAAAGTCCCGGAAGAAATGGCGATGTAGTAGTCGCGATCGCCTTGTGAATAGGCCTCGTCTGCCTACCATAGAAGATCAAGTCCTGAGTGGCCTCGACGAGCTTTGTTGAGGTCGCATCTTTCAGAATCTCCGCGTTCAACCCGATCATAGCACGTTTTGGTCCCTTGTCCTGCTGGTCCCCAAGACATCCCACGATGGCAAGGGGAGAGAGATCAACGTTGGCAGGATCAAGGGCTTTCGCGAGAATGTATGCCGTACCTGCCCCGGAAACCTCTGTAGCCCCATCAAAACCTAGCAAATGAGGATTGAAATGGTGGATATTCCGAGGCGGTTCTCCCACACTCTGGTGATGATCAGCGATGACGATCTCTTTGTCCTGAAGAATCTTCGAAATGGAAGGAATGTATCCACTGCCGATGTCGGAGAAGACTACAAGATCAGATTCGATCTTTGCAATCTCCTCCAGCACCGGGTCTGTCATATTCTCGACGATTCTGAGATGTGCGGAGGTACCCAGACGGCTCACGCTCGCAAGAGTGATGCTGCCTGCACTTAACCCGTCGGCATCAAAATGACTAATCAGTAGGAGTGATGCATTTCGCGATACTGCCGACTTTATGGCCTGTGCTGCTTCTTTCGCCTGGTTGTCCAGTAATACCCTACGATCCGCAGCGCTAGCGGATCGAGGCTGCAACTGGCTTGTACTCCCAATCGTTGGGTAGCCTTCCACTACCATGATAGAATTTAACGAGTCTATGAATCTTGGACTCGACGAGGGCGAGTGCTCTCTTGTTCGGATAGTCCTTCTTGTTCCGTTCCAAATGTCGTCTCATATTGTCCGCTCTTCGGACGAGTATGTCCAAGTCATCCGGGATTTTTGTCCGTAATTCCGGAGTCAAAACCGTCTCAAGTCTACGTCCTAAAGCCTGAGAAGCTAGCGGTACTCCATGTCTATCCCTCAATATTTGTCCCACTAGACTTGGAGAGTTGCCTTCCTTGACCAGCTTCAGAATCAAAGACTCGACTTCCTCCGGCTGATATTTGAACCAGGCAGGAGGACGTCTACTGACAGGTCTTGTTGAACCGGAGCTTCCCTTTTTCGGAGAGTAGAGTCGTGCCATGTTGCGTTTTTTCTCCCGTTTTTTGATGAGAATCTTGAACGTTTCAGGGGCTTTATTTAAGCCGAACGCGAGTCAAATGAGTCCAAGAAGAGATCAGGCCGGACTTGCTGCGGGGCCGGATGGATTGAATCCCGTTCTTAGACAACATCTCGAGCAACGCCTTATCGGCGGTAGCCGCGACAGTCCGTGTTTTCTGGACAAGCGCGTAGATTGTCAGAGTGAGGTCCACATCTCTTGGTCCAAAAGGAGCCGGGACCTCTCGAATCTTCCATTTCTGAAGATTGTCGAGAATGAGACGGGCACTTCGCGAGGTCTCTGAAGACCCCTTCCTTACAAGCCTCCCTAACTCGTAGATGACAAGGTCAAGGCAGACAAGCTCGATAGGTCCATGGACCGCGTCCCTGACCTCTTCTCTAATGTCTCGGTGCTCATTCAGCATCGATATTAGAAAGCTTGAGTCGAGAACTACCTGCGTGGGCGGGGATTGTTTAGCGGATGGTTCCGAAGCCGATTAGTCTCCAGCTCTCACCAATTCTGCGGCTCAAAGCCACCTTCGACCCAGGGTCAACACAGATAGGCTTCTTCAAAGTAACCTCAACAATATCCTCACGCGCAGAACTCACAATTCCAGATGTTACAGCAGTCCCCGCGTTCAGGACCAGAGGCTCATTCATCTTGACCTTCTGAACCGGAACCAACAATTCAGTTCCAACTGCCTTTTCGAAAAGTTTCACATCCAATGGAACCCTCTCCAATGTCGGAGGCAACGAGCCAGTCTTCCCAACCACATTGCCAACTAATCCATCCGACTTTGTTACAGATGGATCGAGATTGGTTCCTATCGCAACTAGTCCACCCGGATGAATCTGCCGGGCGTCACCGCCTCCAGCCTGTAAACTTGTGATTCCAGCAACTAGCGTTTCATATCTTGTCTTGCCCGAGCTTTCCACCCGGATTCCAGGCTTGATCTCGATCTCATCTCCTTTCTTGAACAATCCCTGCAACACCGACCCTCCCACTACTCCTCCTGTGAGATCATCGCTCTCAGTGCCAGGCTTGTTAACGTCAAAGGACCGGAGGATCGACAATCTTGCGGCGACTGATTGATCCCGTTTCGGCGTCGGCATCTCCTCCTGGATCGCCTCGATCAACGCGTCCATGTTCAAACCACGCTGCGCAGAGACCGGAATGATCGGTGCGCTTTCAGCAACAGTATTCTTCGTGAATTCTTCGATCTCTTTCCGGTTGGCCAAGGCTCGTTCTTTGTCAACCACGTCAATCTTATTCTGAACAATCACCACGTTCTTCAGACCAACCCTCTCCGCCGCCAACAAGTGCTCACGATCTTGGGCCTGAGGCGTCTTAACGTTAGCAGAAATAACAAACAGGGCACCATCCATCAACGCTGCGCCTGAGAGCATCGTGACCATCAAGCTATGGTGTCCGGGACAGTCAACGAAGCTCACCGATCTCAAGAGCTTGGTCGGTGTCTGGTCGTGAGGACAGACCTTAGATGTGGAAAAGCTTGAAGGAGGCCTTTCTTGCTGACACTCATAGAAAGTAGCGTCGGCATAACCGATACGTATCGTGATCCCTCTGCGAAGCTCTTCTGAGTGTCGTGCCGTCCACACTCCGGTAAGTGCTTGGACAATCGTGCTCTTTCCATTGTCCACGTGACCCAGCGTCCCAATATTGACCTCCGGTTGCAGACTCGTCCCTGCTTTGTCTTCCCGATGTTGGAGGGCTGCCTTTGTTGCTGTCATCGTCTTTGTCCGCTGGGGACCCTCGTAGGAAGTTGACCAGCGTTAATTAAGATTCCATCAACAGCGTCGAGGTCCCCTGTGGCTTCTTAGGATAAATGGAAAAATCCGCCCATCCCAATATCCGCGTCTTCGATCAGAACAAGCTTCGGTGAAACATCTTCTGGTGTAGCGTTGACCCGGAGCATGTGCTTATTGTTCCAGTTGCACGAAAAGTACGAACAATACTGCTCATCCGGGTGGTTCGCCCATCAGGGTGGATAGAATCAAAAGAAGAGCGTCATGCAACTGCTCCTGAAAATTTACATTACCGACAGTGGGCGTCTAGGGTACAAATTCAGAGAAATAGAGCTGAATCGTCGGGGAACTCCACGGTAGAAAAAATGTCGAGAAATGAACAGACAAGCTACATATTCGCCAACTGCAAAGGAGAGCGTGCACACATCATTTCCCAGATCGAGCGCATTGCCAATGTCGAATCCACTACTCCCGTAACAGGAAGATTTGACTTGGTGATCAAGCTGCGGACCAACGAGCCGAGCAAGGCCTACACCATCATGGAGAAAATCAGGGACATTCCGAGCATCACGAATACTCAGACAGCTATCTCCTTCGAGAGCATTGCTAACAGCTCCAACGAATCAGACAATGAGAGCCCACTTGCATTCGCCCTCTTGAAGGTTAGAGGTACATTCGATACGGTCCTGCGGAAACTGAAGACAATCCCCAACTTTGCAGAGGCACACGTCATACCTGGAGCGTTCGATATACTGGCAGCTTTCAGGGCCGACAGCCACGAGGAACTCCTGGAAAAATCCGTTGAGAAGATAGGCAGCATCAACGGAATCACAGCCAGTGAGACCCTCATATCCTACAACCCACCGGAAAGATCCGAAAGGATCTAGAGCCGGGCCCAGCGGACCCTCCAGAAACCCCCTTTTTTCTTTCAACCAAGACCCGCGAAGAGTCTGAAACTTCACGCTCAGGTCTTGAAATCGTCGGCACGATTGTCAGAATTCCCATGCAGAGTTCTGACCAGTTGTTTGTGCCTTCGGTACAAATACCCAAGATAGTCATGATCTAACAGTTCTAATCCAGGCATCCTCCTCAGCTTTGAGTAATTCGCGTTAGTCAACCAGTCGTCATTGACGGGAGAAGGTTTAACGCGGTAGCTCATTGGGAACATGATTGTCCTTGTTGTGTCTAGGTATCGAATCTACAGCCCATACTTTCGGTGCCAGCCTTGTCGACGATCATGGACACGTGCTTTCGGACGTGAACGACAAGTACAAGCCTCCAATCGGCCAGGGAATCCATCCTAGGAAGGCGGCCCAGCACCACGCTGATGTAGCTGCCAACGTAATCGGACAGGCGCTGGCGATCAAAAACAGTGGTCCCGTGCTTCCGGACACAATAGCATTCTCTGCCGGTCCCGGCTTGGGCCCCTGCTTGAGAGTTGGTGCCACGGTCGCGAGAGCATTAGCTCTTTACTATCACAAGCCCCTGGTGCCAGTTCATCATGGCGTTGCTCATTTGGACTTAGCCATGCTCGGGAGTGGCTTCCGTGATCCGCTCGCTGTTCTAGTGTCGGGTGGTCATACAACCATAGCAGTCCACATCCAGAAGAAATGGAGGATCTACGGCGAAACCCAGGACATTACATTGGGAAATTTGATAGACATGTTCGCCCGTTCCTCTGGACTCCCGTCCCCCGGCGGTCCAACCCTAGAACAAGAGGCACGTAAAGGTACCAAATTGTTGAAGCTGCCTTACACGGTGAAGGGGAATGATGTGGCTTATTCCGGATTATTGACTGCCGCGTCTCGGATGTTGAAGAAGGGCGAGAGCTTGCGGGACGTCTGCTATTCCATTCAGGAGGTAGGTTTTGCCATGCTGGCAGAGGCCGTCGAAAGGAGTCTAGTCCAAACTAGGAAGAAGGAGCTGTTGTTGGCAGGAGGTGTAGCGGCGAATAGCAGGCTGAAGGAGATGCTGCAACAAGTAGCCCGCGAGCATGATGCTTCCTTCCACGCCGCTGAATTGTCGAAGTCCGGAGATTGTGGCTTGCAGATCGCTTGGTCAGGCCAGCTAGCGTTTAGGTCTGGTATTACAGTAAAGCCCTCAGAGAGTCATGTTGTTCCAAGGTGGCGTATTGACGAGGCTGAGGTCCCATGGATACCAATCAAATAGCCAATTCTCTGTTGATGCACAGAGGCGCGGAAGCAGACCTATACCTATCACAAGTTGGACCGTGGAAAGCAGTTCTCAAGAAGAGAGTCGAAAAGAAATACAGGCAGAAGGATCTAGATGCCTCGATAAGAAGAGAACGCACACTGAAAGAGGCGTCGATGCTAGGTGAAGCGCGAAAAGCAGGTGTCCGAACCCCGAGTGTACTCAAGTTGGACCCAGAAGAATTCTCATTCACAATGGCTTTGATCCCGGGAAAGCTGGCCAGAGACAATCTTGATACGATGAAGCCTGGGGCCCGAGAAGGTTTCTTCGAAGACCTCGGTCATCAAGTAGGACAGTTACATCTTAGAGGAATCGTCCACGGCGATCTCACCACCTCGAACTTGATCATATCGGAGGAAAATATTGCGTACATGATAGACTTCGGATTGGCCAATTACTCTATTGAGGCAGAGGATCGAGCGGTAGATCTTCACCTTCTGAAGAGATCGATAGTCACAAGTCACAATTTCGGCACAGAGAAATGTTTCAAGGCATTGTCGAAAGGATACACCGCCTCACTCGGCGAGAGAGAAGCGGCCTCCGTCTACAAGAAAGCTAGCGAGATCGCGAGGAGAGGACGCTACTTTGCGATCCGCTAACCCACCTATTTGGCTGGCAACAGGGAACAAGCACAAGGTCGACGAGGCGAAGGCGATCCTGGAAAAGTATGGCATTCCAGTTCGTCAATTGAATATTGTCAAGACAGAGATTCAATCATTCAGTTTGGAGGATGTTGCCAGATACGCCTCCGAGCAAATATCGGAATCCTCAAAACAGCGTTTGTTAGCTGTTGAAGACTCGGGACTGTTTGTCTCGTCGCTGAACGGCTTTCCGGGACCATACTCGTCCTATGTGCACAAGACTCTCGGTGTGCAAGGAGTCTTACAACTACTTGCCAACCGAGATGACAGACGCGCTCTCTTTCAATGTGCACTGGCATTATCAGGCCCTGGTTTCCGGACCAAGATATTCACCGGAACCGTTCCAGGTAGGATAGCATCGCGTGCTGAGGGTTCTAGCGGGTTTGGTTTCGACCCGATCTTCATACCAAACGGTGCAAGATTGACGTTTGCCGAATCCGGCCGGGATGTGAAGAACAAGTATTCGCATCGAGCACTTGCCTTCCGAAAGTTGGCAGCTTGGTACGTGAAACGTTGGCCATCTAGTCATTTGTCACCGAACGGAGCCCTAAAATAATCGCTGATGGAGTCGAAGGGAAGCTATGTTCAGAATGGTCACTGTGGAGGACGTTGTACGCATTCCTCCGCAGAAGTTCGGAGAGCCAATAGACCAAACCGCACGAGAGCAGATCAAGCTCAAGTACGAGAATTACGTGGACGAGAGGCTAGGCTACGTTATCCTAGTCACAAACGTTGAGGTCGACCCTACAGGCAAGATATTGCCCGGGGATGGATCGACCCATCATAGAGCAGTCTTCCAACTCTTGACCTTCTTTCCCGAACTTCACGAAGTGATCGAGGGAGAAGTTGTCGAAGTTACCGACTTCGGGGCCTTCGTCCGTATCGGTCCAGAAGACGCATTGTTGCACGTATCCCAGATCATCGACGATTTCATCACCTACGACGAGAAACACGGCACCCTCTCGGGCAGAGAGACTCAACGAAAACTGGGCAAAGGAAACATGGTCCGAGGACGAATAATCGCGGTAAGCTTCCCACGAGGAGGTTCAGGTGGAAAGATTGGAATGACATTGCGCCAACCGTTTCTCGGAAGGATTGAATGGATTCAAGAGGCATTGAAGGGTCCAGTCAAACCGGTGAAGGGCGAACGAGAAGGACCGCCTGTTTCCGCGACCGCTCCGAGACGTGGAGGTTCGGAGCGTAGGCCTTGACAGACAAAGCATGTAAGAATTGTCGAATGATCAGCGCGGGCCCCGTCTGTCCGAACTGCAAACAAACCAATCTCAGCGATGATTGGACTGGACTAGTGGTAATAATTGAACCGGGCAATTCTGAGGTGGCCCGTTTAATGGGTATTAAGGTCCCCGGAAGATTCGCTATACGAGTAAGATAGAGACAATTAGCCTAGGCTTTCGTTGGGTAGTCTGTGAAGCTGCAAGAGCCACAGACCCATCTTTCCTTAGGCTGCTTGTGATACGCCATCACAGCACCGCATCTCGGACATTTCTTGTTCTTCATCTTCACGCCT
>VBBH01000283.1 GCA_005888695.1 Candidatus Bathyarchaeota archaeon | reverse complement strand
GATTGTCTGGATCAATGCGGACTCTTTTGTTACCTCGGGTTGTGGCACACCAGTCTCGTCAGTAGTCATAAAATCCTCTCTTGGTTTTTCGCCCAAGTTTCTTCTCGCTTACAAGCCTTTGTAAGGTTGGTGAAGGGGTGAATCTTTCCCCGTACTCTTTTTCGAGCACTTTGAGGACATCGACTACGATGTCAACCCCTATGAAATCCGCCAGTTGCAGGGGACCCATGGGATGGTTCGCTCCCAAGACAAAGGCCTTGTCAATATCCGCAGGCGTAGCCACATTCTCATCGACTAAACGAGCGCTCTCGTTTATGAAAAGCATCAAGGACCGGTTGACTATGAACCCTGTCCGATCCGCCGAGTGAACGATCGTTTTACCCATCGTCTGAGCGAAATCTTCGGCCCTCTTGAGTGTCTCAGGCGATGTCTTCTGTCCCCGTATAACCTCGACTAGTTTCATGGATGGGACGGGATTGAAAAAGTGGAGTCCTACAACCTTCTCGGGCCGAGCCGTCCCACGTGCGAGTCTGCTGATGCTTATTGATGATGTGTTTGAGGCTAGGATTGCACTCTTGGGACATGACTTGTCTAGCGCTCCGAAGACTTGGTTTTTCACGCTCTCGTCTTCGTAGACAGCTTCAACCGCCAATTCCGCGTTAGCGCAGGCTTTGGAGTAGTCAATCGTACCATGTACTCTCCCTCGGATCAAGTTCGCTTGGTCCTTGGTGATTGTTCCCCGAGTTACTCCCTTGGTTAGATAGTCCTCTATTCTTGCTATTCCTTGGTCGAGAAACTTTTGGTTCTGCTCCACTAACTGGATATCATGACCCGCGGCCGCAGCCGAATACGCGATCCCGGCTCCCATGGTCCCTGCTCCCACAACTACCACTTTCAAAACAGTTCTGACTCGGTTGTTGAATCGGTTCTCATGGCCCAACGAGTTCATTTGATAGGCTTTTGCTCAGGGCGGATGAACGGCATCTCAGGATCATAAGGGGTTAGATGCTGGAGAAGGTCTTGCAATTTGTCAACTGAGACCAGTACCCCGTCTTCTTTCGCGCCTTCGTTGGCCGCAAAAAGAGTGAGCACGACGGGTAATGCCCAGAAGTCCATGGATTTCATCAGTTGTTGCCGCTTCATCGAGATGAGGCCTATCGTTGCCTTCTTTTGATGGACTAAGGCGTCTCGGAGTCTTTGAGGGGAACTGTGGGCCCAATGTTTGCAGTCGAAACAGAGCAGTAGGGTGCCTTTTTGGGCGACCACGTCGATTTCCCACCTCTTCTTCCCATCCTTCAATCGGACGTTCCTCTCTGTTCTAAAATTTGACTCTCGGAGGCATTCTTCAGCGAATCTTTCAAACTCTCTCCAATCCAATGTTCTCGTAGCTTCCAGTAAACCGCTGGCTCTAGCTGCGCTAAACGCCAGTTTGAGTCGTTCGCCCGAGGCCAACTGGACTTGCTCAACCACATCTCTGCCCAGCATTCTTGAAAGCGCTTCACGAACTACTGCAATCGTAGTCCGTGAGTTGGAGGATATCTCGTAGGTCCATGTTGTTGCATCAGCCTTGGTTAACCGCAGAGTCTCAAGAAAAATCCGGGCATCAGCTTGACTATCCATGCGTCGTCTCAATCCTAGAGGATTGGTGATGGAAAGAAGGTTAGCAGGAGCATCACTATCGCAAGAAGGTACAACAGCTTGCGCGAATTGCTTACTGGACTAACGTCATCCAACGGTTCGACTCCGGCGAATCCACGTCGAGTCAGATTCATCATAATTAACAAGAAGAAAGCGAAGACAAGATAGCCAGACACAAACAGGATAACCAGCCCGATGAGCGTTGCCGTGCGATGCCCGCTTGGTCCAAACATAGCTCTCGAGACATGACCACCGTCCAATTGCCAAGCTGGCACAATGTTCAGGAAAGTCAGCAAAGCACCTATGTGGGCTGCAAACCACAACTCCTGATTTGGAAACAACAAAGAGCCCTGAGCAGTCGCCGGCATGAGAATCCTCCCGACTATTAGCAGCAAAGGAGCCTCGCAACTGACGTTTGGACTTGCACCAATGAGCGGCAAGCACAAGCCCAAGTCCTGAGTAGCTCCACCTGTGATCAGTTGTTGAGCAGTAGCTAGAGAAACCGTCGTGCTAAGAAGAAGACTGAAAATCGCAATAACTATTGTAACGATGAATCCTACTACCGGGCCTGACAACCCGAGATCAAAAAGCTGGTCCCGATTCTCGGGTGGACCTCGCAGCGAGATCAAGGCTCCAAAGGTTCCGACGGGGGGAGGGCCTGGGATAAAATATGGGAACGTCGCGTCCAGTCCATGGTGATTCGTGGCGGCCTTATGCCCAAATTCATGGAGGCCGATAATTGCCAGCAAGCCGACGGCAAACATACTCGCCTTTGTAAGGACGCTTGAAGGCTCCACCAGAACTGTAAACAAGTCAGCGCTTGACCAGTTGAAATATCCTGCCGCGAGGACAGTCGCGACCGTAGCAAAGAAGAGGGCAAGATTCAAGGTCTTCCTTGAGCCCTTTCTTTGTGGCTTGGGGAAAACCCGTACAGTTAATGTGTCTCCAGCTCCTCGAATTGCGCCTATCAGATTGTGTTGCGCTAGTTCCTTGAGTAGCGTTCTGAATTTTTCGCGTGGTGGTTCTGCGGCAACTTGGATAGTTGGGATCCCGTATTGATCTATAAACGCGTCCTTGACCAAGAAATGTGATGCGACGAGACTGCGGATGGTATCTAGTGGGGGTCCTTGGTAGACTGTGAATGTTACCTGGCTAGACTGGGTTGGTGGAGGGGT
>VBBH01000282.1 GCA_005888695.1 Candidatus Bathyarchaeota archaeon | reverse complement strand
CTCGTGACCCATACTCTGGAGCTTCTCCAGTACACTCTGACCGGTGACAAAGAACCAGAGAGGAGATGGAGAGCCGGCTTTTGCATTGTAGACGAATCTTAGAAAGGCGAAATAGGCTCGTTTTGCCCTCCCACCGCGGGAAACAGCTCCTTTTGCAATGGGCATCGGGTAGCAGAACAAGTCTGAGACTTCATAGACAAAATGGTACAGTCTCTTACCTGGGAATGCGAAAATCGAGGATTGAGTACTCAACACTATTGAAACATCGATCTTATTCAGAGAATTAGCGAACCTTGCCAACTTCCAAGTGTAGATAAGTCTCTGCAAGGGCAGAAACCTGTTGAGGATTCTCGACTTAGTGACCGGAAGAGAGATGTGAGTGCATTCAGATAGGACATTCCCCATTCCGAAAAGAGCCTGTACTCGTGCAGGATCATAATCGTCCGAGACGAGGTCTACGTGGTAACCTAGCTTTTGTAAAATCATGCATGCGTACAGACAAAGGTACTCTGCTCCACCGTAAACGGAGAGTTTCGGATGAATGACTAGGGCCTCCTTGTCCTTCCCGCCTAGATTCCCGGGCAATTTTTAGGCCACTTGGAACAGTCACGGAGGACAAGGCCCTCTTATAGACTCGGACGGGAACACGATGATTTCCGCTCATCATAATCATCACTACACGACGAACGGCAAAAATACAAGAGAGCTAAAACCCTCCCGTATCGCAATTGACAGATCCGAACGTCACCGCAATCAAGGCTTGTAGAGTGTGCAAATCACCTAGGCTAGACCGCGTCCTGTCCCTAGGAGAACAGTATGTGCCAGATTTCATTACCGCTGAGGGAAAAAGCCCCAAAGCTCCGTTGGAATTAGTCAGATGCCAGAGTTGTGGGCTTATCCAGTTGAGACACACTTTTTCCAGAGCGAGCCTTTACGAGCACTATTGGTACAGATCTGGGATTAGCCCAACTATGCGGCGCGCTCTTTCAGAGCTATCAGCAAAGGCCTCTGAGGTGGCGCATCCTAGACCAGATGAAATTGTAGTTGATATCGGTTGCAATGACGGAACTCTCCTTCGCTCATACAATACACCCGGACTTGTCCTGGTGGGATTTGAACCTGCCGAGAATCTTGTCCCTGAAGCTAGCAAGGGGACAAGCTGGATTTTCAACGAGTTCTTCAATGCGAGAACCTACCAAAAGAAATTTGGTGACAGGAAGGCTAGGATCATAACAAGCGTTGCAATGTTCTACGACCTCGACGACCCCAACACTTTCGTCGCCGACGCGGCACGAGTCCTCGCTCCAGATGGCATATGGGTTGTCCAACAGAACTACCTAGCGACTATGTTAGAGAAGAACGGTTTTGACAATATTGGTCACGAACATTTGGAATACTATTCTCTAGGGACAATGCGTCGGCTCTTGGAGAGGCATGGTCTTCAGGTATTTGAAGTGGAAACTAATGACGTAAACGGAGGCAGCTTCAGGAGCTACATTTGCCACAAGGGACGGTATCCCGTGGGACCGAGTGTGAAGCGGATGGACGAGTATGAGGCAGGGTTAGAATTAGACCATCACGAAACATATGAGAAGTTCGCGGCACGTATTGTCAAGATCAAATCTCAAGTACACGATTTTGTAGCCGCAGAAGTTGAGCGTGGGAAAACTGTGTATGTTTATGGGGCCTCGAATAGGGGAAACACTATTCTCCAATATTGCGAACTCGACCATACACTAATCAAAAAGGCAACGGACGCCAATCCCGAAAAGTGGGGGAGAAAAACGGCCGGGACTTTCATTCCAATAATTCCCAAGGAAGAAGCCCGAGAAGACAAACCGGACTACTTTCTGATACTGCCGCACCATTTTCTGGAAGAAATTAGACGGGACGAAAGCCGTTACTTAGAGTCAGGGGGGAAGTTCATAGTACCTTTGCCTGAATTCCGCGTTGTGACCACGGGAGTGTCTACCAACTAACCGGTAGTACCCACAACTCCAAGCAGGAAATGTGCGTTAACTTGCTCGGAATACGGAATAAAGGACCGTGTCATGAAACATGAAACAAGCGCTAGTGATACACCCACTCTTCACTGTCTACGGAGGGGGAGAAACAGTCTGTTTACACGTGATCAAGGCCCTCCAAGAGGTGAATTACTCTGTGATTCTTGCATCTGACAATTTTTCCCCCAAGGAAGTGGATGAGAGATTGGGGATGGGAGAGATTTTGTCAAGGTGCAGGCACTTTCTTCTCACAATCCCCGACGCTCTTCCTTAGGAATGCTCCGAACTTCAGCATGATCTACGACCTAGCCGAATTCTTCGCGCTACATACCTCTGGACAATTCCGGACCGACGCCCTAAGTTCCACTGCAAGATTACCTTATGAAGCCCTCGTAAAACGCAGACTAACTCCTCTCGCAAATCCAGCAATTGCGAAAAGGACATTCATTCCGCTCTCATACCTGTTGGAATACCAGCTCAAGCTCTTTGGTTATCCTCACACGCCAGCGGTTTTTCCCCCATGCGACTTAATCTTCGAACCCAAGAGAAAAAAGAAAAGGGTGGTGCAAGTAACTAGGGTCTTTCCGAATAAGAGAATAGAAGATTTCATTCAGATTGCGAGCCGACTGAGGGAGTATGATTTCGTAATAGTTGGAGCGGATACGAGAACAGAACGATTAACGCACCCAAAGTACTTTGCAAATCTCCTTTCCCAAAAACCTGAGAATATGGACTATGTTGAAGCTCGAATAAGACACAGACCAGATTTGCTGGAAGAAAGCAAAGTCTATCTCTATACAAGTATAGAACCAGGAATTAACATTTCGGCAGCTCAAGCGCTAGGGGCAGGCTGCATTCCAGTTACCCCTGTGTGGGGAGGAGGCTCGGAACTGGTGCACGCCGCCGGAAAAGGGTACACCTATGCAGACATTGATGATGCAGTGAACAAGGTCAGACAGGCTCTTGAAGATCCCGCTTCGCCAGAAGAAATAGCCAACACTGCGAAGATTTTCGGTTCCGACAAATTCGAACAAAGGATCAAGGAAATCGTAAAACATGCCTCACCCTGACAGTATTAGTTCATCACAAGACACGAGAAAAGCCCTTGTGATTCATCCAGTAATGGGAGAATATGCTGGCGGAGAACTCCTGTGTCTTCATGTTTGCAAATCCCTGCAAGACGCAGGATTTGACGTGACGCTTGCTTCGGATAGTTTTGAACCCTCCGAGGTTGAACGAATCTATGGCATGGGGAAGATCATGGAGAAATGTGCCCACTTCGCTATCCCCCAGTTCACCCCAGTTGCCTCACGTTTTCTCACTATCCAAAGGCTCGCTTATGCCAAGAAGATATGGCCAATTCTCAGCAACACGAATGTTGAAATTGTGTTCAATACTCAATCATCACCATTTATCATTCGAAGAGGTAGAGTGTTCCACTTTGTTTACAACATCATCGACTTGTACGCCCATCCTCCAGAGGCTAATCCTAGAGCCCCGTACCGATCGGATAGCAGTTTCCACCAACCTCTCTACCTTTTAGAAAAGAGTCTCAGGGAGTTGTATTGGGAGAAACGCCACTCTCCACCTCATTGGTTCTTTGCTGTGGGAACAGGTGTCCTCCGGGCCTTGAGGGAGAAAGGCTATGCCAACTCATCCCTCCTCTTCCCTCCTTGTCGCACTACTTTCAAACCCAAATTCCCGAAGAAAGACCAGATAATCCAAATAGCTAGACTGATCCCTGATAAGAGGCTGGAGTTTTTCTTTGACGTGGCGAGGAAATTGCCTGAGTACACATTCTACTTGGTGGGGAAAAGCACTCCTGCATCACAAAACGTCTACCATGATTATTCAAGACGGATCCTGGCGAGTCTACCTGGCAATGTTCTGTACGTGGAGTCTCCGATTCGCACTCGCCCTGATCTTCTGGAGGAGAGCAAGGTGTACCTTTACACTGGGAGCGAACCGGGTATCGTAATCTCCGTTGTCGAGGCTATTTCTGCTGGATGCATCCCTCTTGCCCCAACTCGTGTAGGTGCGGCGGATGTAATTGAGGCCTCGGGAGTCGGCTATCTCTACAGTGACGCGAATGAGGCAGCAATTCAAATCAGAACCATCTTGCAAGGCGACTTGTCCTCGGAGGAAATTTACAACATCTCAAAGAGAGCAGACATTTTCTCTGCCAAGGTCTTCGAGGAAGCTATCAAAGGCCTGACAACTTGACTGGGTGGGGATCGCAATCTTAGATCTCTTTCTTGTGTACGATCATTCAAGAGCGGACTATCTTGAGGGTTCGCTGTGAAACCAACAACGCCAATTTGGTTGTTGAAGAAGGTTACTAATCGGACACTTGAAAAACTGGTCCCTCTGAAGAGGGGCAATGTTGACGGGCTACAATATTACTGGCTACGAAAGGGGTCTCCTCCACAAGGTAGGTCACCCATCCAGAGGGGAGTCGAATTCCACGACAGAATAGGTCTCATCTCAGGTAATATTGCGATCGACGTTGGGGCGAATATTGGCTCCTATACCCTTCGACTAGCAAGAAACTTTCGACAGGTACTTGCTTTTGAACCAAATCCCCAAGTAAGCAGTATTCTCAGGATGAATGTTGCGGCAAACAAGTTCCACAATGTGACTGTAAACCAAATAGCCCTTTCAGAAGCCGAGGGGATGCTACCGATTCACATAGACCCCAAGCATGAAGGCCACGGTAGCTTAAACCCACTCCACTATGGAGTGAGTTATGATGAGGTTATCCCGGTAGTTGTTCGCAGAATGGACGACTATTACAACCAATTAGAAAGGGTCGACTTCGTTAAGATCGACGTGGAGGGATTGGAGCTCCAGGTTTTGAAGGGGGGAATTGAAACAATTAGTGTGTGGAGACCCTTACTAGCAGTTGAGATCCATTGTCCCGCAATCCGATCAGCAATCGGCCGGTGCGCTTGCGAAACCTGTTCGTATCTCTCCAAAACCGGCTATGACGTTGAAGTGACGGGAGAATCTC
>VBBH01000139.1 GCA_005888695.1 Candidatus Bathyarchaeota archaeon | reverse complement strand
AGCTTGAACACTTTCTTTGCCTTTTCCAGCGACTCTACCAAGCGATCCACTTCCTGTTCAGTATTGTATAGGTAGAAGCTTGCTCTCGTCGTTGCAGAGACTCCTAATCGTTCCATTAAAGGCTGGGCACAGTGATGCCCAGACCGGACGCAAATAGCATCCTCGTCCAGAAGTGTCGCCATATCGTGCGCGTGAATATCACCAACGTTGAAGCTGACGACCCCCTCTCTCTGTGATGGTTCGTTTGGTCCATAGATTGAGATGCCCTTGATACGAGACAAACTGTCCAGCGCGTATCTAGTCAGCTCTTGTTCATGCAAACGGATCTTTCTCATGCCTATGTGGTTGAGATAATCGACAGCTGCGCCTAAACCTATCGCGCCGGCTATGTTCGTGGTTCCTGCTTCAAACTTGTATGGAGGGTCTTTCCATGTGGACTCGTACATGTGGACTTCTCGGATCATTTCTCCTCCGCCGTGGAATGGTGGCATAGAGTCGAGAAGTTCCTTTTTGGCGTATAATACTCCGATTCCTGTTGGACCACACATCTTGTGACCTGAGAATGCTAGAAAGTCACAGTCTAGGTCTTGGACGTCGACGGGCATGTGAGGTACAGATTGGGCCGCATCTACCAGGACGCGAGAATTATGCTTGTGAGCATCACGGATCATCTCCCTGACCGGATTAATCGTGCCCAGCACGTTGGATGCATGTGAAACAGTTACGAGTTTGGCACCGTCATTCTCCAATTGGATCTGGTAATCACTCTCGTCAAGGTGTCCGTCATCGGTTATTCCAACGTATTTCAGATGTGAGTGTTTCTCTCGACAGAGTAGCTGCCATGGGACGATGTTGCTGTGATGCTCCATCTGGGTTAGGATGATACCATCGCCGGGTCCGAGATTGTGTCGGCCCCAAGACTGGGCAACTAGATTGATCGCCTCGGTGGTTCCTCTGACGAAGACTATCTCTTGTGGGCTGCTGGCGTTGATGAATTGTGCAATCTTCGCCCTTGCCGCTTCATGTGCGGCTGTAGCTTCTTCGCTGATACGGTAGATTCCACGATGGATATTTGCATTGTAGTTAGTGTAATAATTGACGAGTGTGTCGATTACCTGTTTGGGCTTTTGAGTAGTCGCTGCATTATCTAGGTACGCGATTGTCCGACCATCCACTTGTCGGTGGAGGATTGGGAAATCTTCTCTGATCTTTGCAACATCGAAAGCTAGAGTGCTGACTCTTTCTTTCGGTCTTGGTGTTGACTTACTTGTCTGCATGGTCTAGCCTCTGACGAAGAGGCGGATCGGTTGAAAACTTAGTTTTGGATTTGTACGGGACTTTCAGGCCATGCCGTGCTGGTGATGCTCTTCCGGACTTCTTGCACCAGTTGCTTGTTCCTTGCCCTTTGGTATGAAGCTGTGACCGCAACCGCATGTCAGATAGTCGCCTGGAAAGTTGAACTTGAAACCGCCGCCCATCTCACTCTCAACATAGTCAATCTCTGCATCACCCAATAGGTCGGCGCTCTTTTGGTCTGCGACTATTTTGACGCCCTTCATCTCTTGAATTAGGTCCTCGCCATTGGTCTTGTCGAGTTTTAGTCCAAACTGGTAACCTGCGCACCCTCCCGCCTTGACGAATACTCGTAGGTTGAGGGATTGGTCCTCCACCTGCTTCAGATAGTCGTGAACCTTGGTCGCTGCCTTGTCGGTTATGGTTATCGACATGTCTCTACTACCTACTCCCTAGTGATTGCTCCCTTTTTAACCTGAGCGTCACCGGCAGGGGCGAAAGTCCCGATTCTACGGGTATCCCTCGAATATGTGGGAGCCCTTGGGTGGTCATTGGAAGACCTCCTTCTTGACCCAATCGTACCCTTTCTCCTCCAGTTTCAAGGCAAGGTCCGGTCCGCCTGATTTGACCACCCGGCCTTCCATGAGGATGTGGACATGGTCCGGCTTGATGTATCTGAGTATCCTCTGGTAGTGTGTGATTATCATGACGCCCATCTCGGGTCCGACGAGCCTGTTCACGCCCTCGGCCACGATCTTGACTGAGTCAATGTCTAGTCCGGAGTCTGTCTCGTCCAGTACTGCGATTCGGGGTTGTAGGATTGCGAGCTGGAGTATTTCGCAGCGCTTCTTTTCTCCGCCTGAGAAGCCTTCGTTCAGATAGCGGGTGGCGAAGGACTCATCCATTCCTAGGAGTTTGAGCTTCTCTTTCAACACCTTACGAAACTCGAGAACGGATAGCATCTCCTTCCCGAGGTCACCTCGTTGTCCGCCTTGATGTACGGCGGTGTATGCTTGGCGTAGGAAGGTTGCGAGCGGGACTCCTGGGACTTCGTATGGATATTGGAAGGCGAGGAATAGTCCTTTTCGTGCTCGTTGTTCGGGCTTGAGTGTGAGTATGCTCTCTCCATCGAATAGGATGTCTCCGCTTGTGACTTTGAATTTCGGATGTCCCATTAGCGTACTTGCTAGAGTGCTCTTTCCGGAGCCGTTGGGTCCCATAACCGCGTGTATCTTGCCCTGCTCGACAGAAAGATCGACGCCCTTCAGGATCTCTTTGTCCTCGATCTTGACGTGAAGGTCGCGTACGTCTAGTTGGCTACTCATTTGTTGATGGCTCCTTGCTTTTCACGGCGGCAAAGCATTGGGCGTTTTTTAGCTGTTTGTCTATCATTCTCAGGCTATTCTCATCTTGCGTATGACGTACGTCATATTTAAGACCCGGCTGGTGAGAGACCGATCCTCTTGTTGGCCGACGCCCGAAACCGCATCCCATACTTGACAAAGCCGAATCAATTCTGAATGTTCTCACGAAAATCGCTAAGTCCGGACACCTCGCAATTCCTGCTAATTCTAGGCCCCGGTCGATCCTGGGATTCTGTTCCTTGCAGTTTCGACTTCGAGGTTACAACACGGGTATTCCCCAGCTGCAGCTTAGTTTCTGTCAGTCGCCTGGTTGGGAGAAAGAAACACCTTGGCAATACAGTTAACACCGACACGAATCAAGGGAAGTCACTACCTCTTGATTCCCAAGGATCTCGCGCAACTGCTTGAGATCAATGATCAGAGTGTCCTAGTCCTCTCGATCGGAGAGTCGCCGAAGGGACAACGACTGATCTACGAGATCAAGGAACGCTCTCTGAACGAGCAGAAGCAGAAGTAGAGAGAATCAGGGCTGGATGTAAGACGGCGCTACTTCCGGAGTTTTTCATAGTTCTGGGCATAGTCATTTTCCTGGTCATGAGCCTGCTCATTGCCTTATTCGACTTTGACATGCCCTCATTGTTTCCGTATCTTTTCCAGGGAGCAGCGATCATAGGTCTCGTGCAACTCTTCGTGACCCAAGGCTTCATTAACGCTGGTATTCTGACCCGGGCAGCGACCGACGGCACTCGCCTCTCGCTCAGCGTCGTCTATCTCACGTCAGCAGTTTCCACTGTCGTTGGCCTCAACGTCTACCTTGCGGTAGTACGCCGGAAGATGGCTCTAGCATCAGCCTTCTCGGGAGCACTGACAATGCCGATATTCACGATCTCAGCGCTCTTCGCCTCTTCCTTCATAGGAAGTGGTGGAGTAGTCCTCTCGCCAGCTGTGCTGGTGATCGTGGCAGTCTTGATGCTCGTCGTCAATTTCGGCCTGTTCTGGTTACAACGTTCGGCGGTAAGGAGCATTGCTAATGCTCCCCGTGGACGAGGGTTATCGCCAACAGGTCCGATTTCGATGTCTCCAGAGTCGCCGGCAATAAGCCTGCCTTCTACAGCGCAAACAGGAGGCTTGCCCTTCCATTTGCAGTCCATGCGAGTAAACGACGATTGGGAGGAGTCTCCGACGAAGGAAGAGGGTGAGCAGTAGATGATGAAAAACATCAGAGTCATCTTGAATCTGGTCGACAAGAAATCTTTCAGGTTGGAGCTCCTACTGGTTTCGACACTAGTCATAATCAGCGCGAGTGTTTTCGTTTACGCTGGGATTCCCTATCAGAGATCACTCAACGTGGGTAACCCGGGTGGACCAGAGGCAAGCTTCACGCCCGCTACGATAATGATTCTGTTAGTCTCAGTGATCGTTTCAGGGAGGAAAGAAGAGGGAGGAGTAGAAGATGAACATGAACCAGTGCAGGACTGACAATCAGGTCCTCCGTTTTTCGGCATAGTACCGGTCCAGGTTTCGTAGGGTTACAAAGGCGAGAAGAAAGGAGTCCAATGCGCCTCTCGGAATAAGCAGTCGGAAGGAGGTGAGAGAATAGATTGAAGTTTCTCAAAATTGAATTGACAAAAAAGAGGGGTACTATTGCTCTCTTGGCGACAGGTATGGTTGTTCTAAGCTTCGTTCTTGGTGGCTACGTAGCCACCGGGAATTTGAATCCATGGGGCAACAGACACTACTATCAAGTGCTGAACGCGAACTTCCAGGCGTGTTACACTCCTGTCGGTGGCACTCCTGAATGCCAATCAAGCCACAATGTAATGTTCAACACTGGTGCTCAGTACGTCGAGAAGCTGGTCACCTCCAATAACGAAGGCTTCTGCGCGGTATCGGCTTCTTGCAGCTTCAACTTCATCGCTATGTCCGGTAACACTGCCGCCCCGACAGCCGGCCAATCGTCCTCCGGTGTAAACGGCGCCGCTTCTAGCGGCGACTGCGGTAACGCAGGCGGTACTGCTGGTCAGAACGGTTCAGAGCTTACGACCAACGGTTTCGCAGCTGCGGCAGGCACGGTGACGGACATCTCAGGCAATTCCCCTCAAAGCTCGACAGTTGTGAAGACTTTCACAGACAACACTGCTGCGACAACGGTAGCCCAGAGCTGTTTGGTCAACCAGACCGGGAACAACGCTGCCAACAGGGTCAACCTTGCCGCTGCAACTTTCAGCGCTATCACGCTCCAAATCGGAGACACCATACAAATCACGTGGACTATTACTTGGAATTGGACCTAAAACAGGTCACGTTCCCCACACAAAAGACAAACCCAAAACTCGGATGTTTCCAATCTCCGAGTAATTCGATTTCTTCGGAGGATAGCGGTTCCCATCGATTCCACGTTTCAGCTGTCAGCAATCCAAGGCCGCGTGAGGTGACCATCCACTGAAACTATTCCACGAAATTGTCGTTTCGGTTGTCTCTCTTCACTATATCCAAACTCCATACATATGTCGCGTCGGGGAAAAATATTGAGAAAGAACATCCTTGCGATACTGGCATTGACTATCCTGTTAGTACCGCTTCTTCCATTTACTCGTGCAGGTTTCAACGATACAGTGACCAGCTACCTGAGCAACACAACCGTCGGGGCATGTTCTCCTGGTCCGTGTCGCCAACTCGTTGCAACAACCGGAACGGCTGATACGACAACAAAACAGACGATTCCGAAGAACTCAGCGGCCGCGAACTACCTCATCAAGCCTGACAGTACATCTTCAACTACTGGAACACCTTCGACAACCACACCGGCAGGCGCGGGTTGGGTTCTTAACACCGATCTCAACACGGGCATTTCCGCGGGGACTTGGACTATCGACATCACAGTTGCAGCATCAGCGGCGGTCGATACAGCTAACATGTGGCTAACCGTGTGGTCTTGCACTTCGAATAGTTTCACTGGTTGCACCTTTCTCTTCAACATTCAAGACACGAGCACGAACGTACTTGCAAGCACCTCTGCTACAAAGTACAGCTACTCGTCCAGTCAATCTTTCTTCTCTGGCGTGCACTACATTTCTATCGAGTTCTGGCTCCATGTCACCGCGACCTCGCACACTGCCGTAACTGCGACAGAGACGACGAACAGTGCGGCTTCCGACTTGATCCGTCCGCACGTCGAGAGCGTGATCGGCTACGTTGGTTCAGCTACGAGCACGTTGATCACAAACGCTACAAGCGGGAACACAGGCAACGGTCTCCTAACCATTTCGTACATTTCTAGCTCTCAACACTTTGTCGACAATACTGTCGTTTACGGCGGCAGAAGCAACTGTGCGGTGCTTTCGGTCACGGATTCCGGCGGTTCGACCTATACAAAACTCGTATCTGTGTCGGGTTCTGAATCGATAGACATGTGGGGCACAACTGGCAGAGGTTCCATAGCTTCCACTTCTTTCACCATCACGGTCTCATCCGATTGCAATATTGCGGGCAGTCAGCCTCTTCAGTGGACTGTGATAGCGTCTGTTGCAGAGTACGCGGGGGCAATAGACACCCTCGGAACTACCAATACCAATTCTGGTGTTCAAGCGGACAGTGGCTCTGGTGTCACTAGTGACTGTCCTCAAACCGGTCAACAAACATCACAAAGAGACCGGTTCGTCTGCGGCTTCACCGTCGTCAACCTCCCGACTGCTCCTGTTGCAGGCAGCGGAAGTGTCCGTGCAAGTCTCAACGGTAACAATGTCGGATGGGTTGTCGTTGCAGACAATCAGGGTGGCGATACACAATCCCCGATTGATGTGTCGATAGTCAGTCACGACACCGGCTCCGTCGTGTCGTGGGGTTGCATTGGTATAGAGCTTCGGACCTATTGAACCAAAGCATCCGTAACCGTCCACCCGTTTTCTTCGAGGGGAGTCGGATGATCTGTCCGTATCATTTCAGCCCTCAAATTCGCAAGATGGAGGGCAATACCAATGGTCAAAGAAAAGGAAGGCAAGCTCCCGTGTTTGTGGACTAAGCTCTTGCAATGTTCTGGGGGTTCCGAAGAAGAACCTCGCCTGTTACAACACGTGTATTCGTCCGCCGGACTAGTTGGCCGTTCCCTTCACAGGGGAGAGTCGAAGCCGCGAAACTCAGACTCCTAACCGCATTGATACTCTGCCTTGTAGCGGTAGCCATGCCTATCGGACACGCAGTTAACAACGTACACACATTCTATCTCGGGAGTTCAAGCGTAGCAGGTTGTAGCGGCAAGTGCGAGGGACTGGCAACAAGTTCTGGTACGGCAGACACTGGAACCTCGCAGAGTGTCGCGATTGGTTCGAGCCCAGCTTTGGATTCCGGTAGCGCTCCTGACAGGACGGGAACTTGGTCTACAGGGTCAACTTTCACAATTACTGGGCTTACCACCTCTGGAACATCCGATGTAATCATCCTCCTAGTGGTGACCAATCCTCAATCGATAACCGTCTCCACCTCGACTCCACCATCAGCGTCAGGCATAACGTTCCAAGCCACCCCACGCCAAACCTACACTCCGACCAATTGTGCGGCACGAATGGAAGAATGGATTGGGACAACATCAGCTGTTCTATCCTCAGTGACCACGACAGTCACTCTTGCTGGCGGGACTCCGACAGCTGTCAGCGGGCAGATTATCGCCTATACGGGGGCAAAGGAACCCACGGGCACTGCTCTCAACTGGGCTTTCGATCAGGCGTCCGGCTTCGGAACGTCGAGCGACCAAAACTCGAAGTGTTCAGGAGGCGGCCCCAACACTCCACAACTTACGACAGGCATTACGACGCTAAATGCAAACGATCTGGTCGTCGGTCTTTTCGGTTCTGAAAGCTCGATCACCGAAACTGGCGGGGGGGTCCCCTTCAACTTGAGAGCAACTGTGACTGCAACGGGCGATAGTAACGCGATAGAAGACGGTGGCACCTCCGGTACAGGGAGCCAGACATGCCCGTTCGGAACAAATTCTAACCGTTGGCTCGTAATTTGCGACGCTCTCCAGTCCGCTGTCAAGTTCTATCCAGTCAGTCCTGATGTTGCCAGCAGCACAACGACCGGGACGCCAAGTACGACGTCTCCGAGCGGCTACGCTTGGGTCTACAATACTGCCGGAATACAGAGCGGACTGACGGATATTTTCACGGGAACTTGGCAGTTCGACATGACCGTCGCGGCAGGTTCGACGACGGGCGCTCCGGTTGGAAGACTCTGGATTACGGTGTGGCAGTGTGGAACCAACAGCCTCGGAAGCTGTACATTCTTGTTCAAGAATTGGGACACCTCAACGAATAACGTGATTGGGTCAACCACTGCGACGAAGTACACTTGGAGTTCCGCGACTCAACCCACGTTCAGTGGATGGAGCGGAAAATATCTCGCGGTCGAGTATTGGACGGTGATACAATATTCTGGTTCAACCTCCGCCACGACAGCCACAGAAACGACGGTCTCCACAGCTTCGGACATTATCACTCCCAACTGGGACTCAGCTCAGAGTCTCAGTGGATCTCTTACTCTAAACTCTGCAGAGAAGACTACTTTCGTCAAAATCCTGTCGGCTTTCTTAACTGGATCTTCAAGCCTAGCTCAGAAGTCTTCGATTTTCAGATCCCTGAGTGTTGCGCTGACTTCCGCTTCGAATCTTGGAGAGCACGCTGCCTTTCTCAGGAGCGCGAGTGCTTCGCTTGTGTCAGCCTCAAGCCTTGCGGATAAATTCTCATTTTTCAGGTCACTAACCGGCTCCTTAACTAGAGCATTGAGCGGAGCTGCTTTGAACGGTATTTTCAGAACACTCACTGATTCGATCACGATTGCAATAGGCAACCTAGTAGCGAACGTCGACTCCGGAAAGCTCGTTTGCAACACGAGTCCTCGATCCTGTTCTACCACCGTGACCGCAAACTGGAATATGGTATCGAGTCTTGCGAAGCAGGCGTCTTTCTTTCGGTCTCTTAGCGACACTTTGACCGCTGCCGGTTCTATTGCTAAGGGAATTGGTAAGGCCCTAGTGGCCTCGCTAGGCCCATCGTCAAGCCTCGCCCAAAAAAATTCGTTGTTCAGGTCCGTGGCGGGATCATTTGGCTCAGCGACGAGCTTGGCCAAACAGGACTCTCTTTTCCGTTTGTTGGCTGGTTCGATGTCCTCAGTCTCCAGTATTGCCGAGAAGAATTCGCTATTCCGTTCTCTTACCGGTTCACTCGCCTTAGGCTCAAGTCTCTCAAGACAAGTTTCTCTGATCAGGTCTTTGGCCAGCGCAATGTCCCTCAGTACTTCGCAGGTCAAGGGTCTTTACAAGAGCTTAAGCGGATCGCTGAGCACGACCTCAATTTTCGCCGAACAGACCTCATTGTTCAGATCACTGAGTGCCTCACTGGGGCTTACATCGAGCTTTGCGAGATATGTCTCCCTGTCGCGTTCGCTCATCGGGTCGCTGAGTTTGAGCTCAGGGTCTGCCCAGAAATCATCCTATTTCAGGTCCTTTGCCGGTTCGCTCACTCACGTTTCGAGTTTTGCGGAAAAAACTTCGTTATTCAGATCACCTACGGTATCCCTGGGCCTGAGTTCGGGTCTTGCTAGGAACACAGCCCTATTCAGGTCTCTGGCCACCTCGATAAGCGCTGTGGGTTCCATGGGCAAGAACTTCCCGAGATTCTTCACCATTTCCATGGGCATTTCCTCGGCACTGGCCGAGAAATTCTCCTATCTCAGGACGCTGACGGGCTCGATTACGCTCGGCACCTCGATTTTCACGGGTAAGACTGAAAACCTGGGAGTTTTTGTCGGCTCGACGACAACTCTAACCGAACATACATCACTGTTCCGGTCATTGGCGGGCACTCTAAGCTCTGTCTCAAGCCTGGCGAAAAAGTCCTCTTTGTTTAGGTCGCTGACCAGTGCATTATCGTCAGCGTCAGGTCCGGCCGAGAAACTGACCTTCTTCAGGACTCTCAGTAGTTTATTCGCTTCAGTTTCAGGTCTTAACGAGAAGATCTCTTACTTCCGGTCGGCGACCGGCTCCATTTCACTAGGCGAGTCTCAGGGTAAGAGTATCGCCAAGATTCTGAGTAGTACCTCCGGCATTTCCTCGAACTTCTCTGGGAAGTCTTCCGTCTTCAGGTCGATGACGGGTACGTTTTCTTTCGTTTCAGGATTTGCTGAGAAATCATCACTCTTCAGGACACTGACAGGTTCGGTGAGTCTTGCGGGCAGTCAAGCGAGAGGTTTTGCCAGATCCTTCACCAGTTCGCTGGGTTCTGTCCTGACCATCTCTGAGCGCTATTCCTACGTTAGATCCTTGAGTGGATCAATCTCGCTTGCCGGCTCTCAGACAAAGGCGCTCGCCAAATCCTTTGCTGGAGCGTTTGGCTCGGTCACAGCGTTGACAGAGAAATTCTCGTACGTCAGAACCTTGACCGGCTCCTTGAGTCTTTCCGGCTCCATTATTAGAGGACGTATTATAGGACTAACCACTGCGCTGGGTTCGAGCTCCACGCTATCGAGGCAGAGTTCCCTCTACAGGACGCTGACGAGTTCTCTGAGTCTTGCCGGTTCTTACATTAAGGGTCGGTTTGTAAGCGTGAGCGCTTCCGTTGGTCCGGCCTCAAGTCTAGCTGAGAAATCATCGTTCTTCAGAGCTTTGGCCGGTTCACTGTCGGCAGCGTCTGGATTCCTGGAGAGGCTTTCTCTCTTCAGGAGTCTTGCGGGAACATTGTCAGCGCTCTCCTCTGTGTCTGAGAAAACCTCATACTTCAGGTCTCTTGCTGGTACTGTGAGTTCCGGCTCCAGTTTCTCCGAAAGACTTTCTCTCTTCAGATCTTTCACGGGATCTTTCTTCCAATCTTCCGGATTCGCCGAGAAGTCCTCCTATTTCCGGTCCCTTAGCGGCTCCCTATCCCCATCATCTGCTATGACCCTACGAAAATCGTTGCTTAGGTCTTTGACCACTAATCTGGGTCTGGCTGGTTCGCAGGCTAAGGGTCTAATCGAGAATTTGGTCGGATCGCTAGGTTCCTCTACCAGCTTCTCCGAACAAATGTCGTGGTTCAGATCTTTGACCGGGTCATTCACCGTTGGAGGTTCACTGGTTAAGGGTCGGATCCTTGGACTAACCGTCTCGGTGGGCTCGGCTTCGGTTCTCGCTGAGAAGAACTCGTTCTTCAGGACCCTAACTAGTTCATTGAGTTTCGGAGCATCTTTCTTCAGAGGACGTACTGTTAATCTCGCAACTGCAATCGGGTTAGCATCCAGTCCGACTCAACGATTCTCACTCTTCAGGACAATGAGTGCAACAGTCTCCGCCGCTACCGCGTTTGTGGAGAGGCTGTCCATATTCAGGTCTCTTGCAGGTCTCTTCTCTTCGACGTCAAGTTTCAGTGAAAAGACTTCGAGTTTCAGGTCTCTCAGTGCAGGGTGGGCTGTGAACTCAGGGATAACTAAGAAAATGTCCTACTCCAGGGCTTTCAGTGGTTCGCTAAGTTTCGTTGGCTCGTTGTTCAACGGGAGGACCCTGAACCTGAGCGTTTCGATCGGTTCATCTTCAACCGTTTCTGAGAAGTCTAGCTTCTTCAGGTCGCTCACTACCTCATTGAGCCTAGCCGGCTCTCAGGTCAAGGGTTGGGCTAAGACCCTGAGTGGGTCGCTAGGTTCGGCCCCAAGCCTATCCAAGCACCTGTCGTTGTTCAGGTCCGTCGCCAGCTCCCTAGGTCTGGCAAGCTCACTATTCAACGGTCGAAGCATTACCTTGACTGTCTCTGTCGGGTCAGCTTCTAGTTCTTCCCGAAGCGCATCGTTCTTCAGATCTCTGACCGATTCACTGAGCATGGTGGTCTCTTTCCTCAAGGGTAGAACTGTTAACTTGAGCGCTTCGATCGGCTCCTCGGGAAGCATTTCGCAAAAGACGTCCTACTTCCGAGTGCTTCTCGATTCAGTATCTACCGTTTCCAACTTCGTCCTGAGGCTTTCCTTGTCTAGGTCCTTCACCGGTTCCATTTCATCAACCACAGGATTCGTGGAAAGACTCTCGATCTCCAGATCTTTGAGTGGAGGCTGGGCAATGAACTCGTTTTTCGCAGAAAAAGCATCTTACTTCAGGTCATTTACCGACTCGCTAAGCTTCGTGAGCTCGTTCTTCAACGGGCATACCGTGCACTTGTCTGCCTCGATAGGTTCTACGTCAACCTTCTCGGAGAAGACTTCCATCTTCAGGTCGCTGTCCGGGTCATTATCCTCAATCTCCAGCTTTGCCGAGAAAGTATCCCTCTTCAGGTCTCTGAGTGATTCGTGGACTACCAACGCGGCTTTCACTGAACACACTTCACTTTTCAGGTCGTTGACTGGTTCGTTGTCCCTCGCTACCTCTGAAACCAAAGGTTTTGCGAAGTCTTTCACAGGTTCACTGGGATTAGGGTCTGTTGTTGCTGAGCACAGTTCGATTTTCAGAACCCTGACCGGCGCGTTTGGTGCTGTGAGTTCTCAGGCCAAAGGCCTCGCCAAGGGTTTGAGTTCTTCGTATGGCTCGGCCTCTAGTCTTGTTGAGAAAGGTTCCTTCTTCAGGTCTTTGAACGGTTCGGTAAGTCTTGTTAGTTCTATCTTTAGAGGTCGTACTGTGAACTTGAGTACTTCACTGGGCTCAGTATCGGGCTTTGCAGAGAAGACTTCTATGTTTAGATCTTTGTCTGGTTCCTTGTCTCTTGTTGCCTCTGAGACTAAGGGTCTTGCGAAGTCTTTGACTAGTTCGCTGGGTTCAGCTTCAGGTTTTGCCGAGAGGACTTCGTTCTTCCGATCATTGTCTGACTCGATAGGCCTCGCGAGTTCTCAGATCAAGGGTCTCGCCAAAGGTCTGAACAGTTCACTGGGCTCAACATCAGCTCTCGCAGAGAAGATTTCCTACTTCAGATCTCTGTCTGTTTCATTGTCTCCTGTCGCTTTTGAGAGCAAAGGTCTCGCTAAGGGTCTGAGTGCTTCGTTTGGTTCAGGTTCAAGCCTTGTCGAGAAGAGTTCGTTCTTCAGGTCCTTGAGTGCTTCGCTCACTCTCGTGGGGTCCTTCTTTAGAGGACGTAGTGTATACCTGAGTGCTTCGTTTGGTTCAGCATCGGGCTTTGTAGAGAAGGCTTCTTTCGTTAGGTCTCTCGTTGTCTCCCTAAGCACATCTTCTAGTCTTGCCAAACACATTTCGCTGTTTAGGTCTCTCTCTGGTTCATTGGCTATGAATCTGCTAGGTGAGAGGGACACATTCTTCTCTCAGAACCTTCGTGCGAACCTCGGCACAAAGGGGGCTGTCTCGGGACACTATGAATGTGTAGTGAACACGTTTGTCAATTGTGGTGCTGTTACTTCGTCCTTCGCATTTCTAGTAATTGCTATAATTGCTATCGTTGCATTGGTTTTCGGGATCTATGCAACTAGACAATATTGGCAATCTCCCACTCACCGAGAAGTGGAGGCTGAGACACCTGAGTACTTCGGTGATAGGGAAGAGAAGGTCGTCGAGGACGAAGAAGGTTGGGAAACAAGAGTCCTTGAAGACAAAGATCAGGAAAGGAAGGACGAAGATTAGAACATGAAACGTTCATTTTGAGACTAGAGGGATGTAACTACACGGGCGGGTAATAGTGCTGTATTCCGAGCAAAACGTACTCGACCGCGATAGCGGCAATGAAAAGCGCCATTATTCTTGCAATAACCGCCGAACCTGTCTTTCCTAATAAACGGTAGATTCTGTCGGTAAGTCTGAGGACCACCCAACTCAGAGACATAACGATTGCGATGGCGATCAGTGCTATGGGTATTCCGGACGATTGGATCGAGATCATTGTTGTTGTGATCGCTCCCGGGCCTACTAGCAGTGGGAACGCGATAGGGAAGACCGCGGTTTCTTCAATGGAGGAGAGAGCCTGTTTATCTGTTCGTTCTCCTCTGAAGATTATGTCGATGGCCAATATGAATAGAATGAATCCTCCAGCGATCTGAAAACTCGGGAGTGTGATCCCGAATAGCAGCAGAAGTTCTTGGCCAACCAGTGCAAAAGCGGCTAGCAGGACTGCCCCAACGATCGCCGCCGTTCTGAAAACCTTCCTCTTCTCCACAGGGGTCAATGTCTTCGTGAGATTCGCAAATATAGGAACAGGACCAATCGGATCTACGATCACAAAGAGTGCGACGGTTGCCTTCAACAGTTCAAAGAGAAAGTCACCCGGAGCCAAATATTCTTCCCCAGCCTTGCGATGGATCGTTCAGACGGCTAACTGGTGAGAATTAAACTACAGCTTGATAGAATTTTGTTCTTGAAAGTAAACGAAAAAAGAACAGTCTTGTGCGCCCCGGACCAACGTAGTAGTGGGCCGGGTGGGATTCGAACCCACGACCTTCGCCGTGTGAGGGCGACGTCCGTTCTGTGCGATCTTTTGCTTACCAGGCTAGACTACCGGCCCATCGAGTCTCCAAGCCCAGCAATGTCACGGGAGAAGCTAGTTGTATATTCTATCTTCGATATGACCCGAAAGTGCCAACTGATCTCTTAGAATTAGCTTAGAAGTCGAACGTTTGTCCCGTGCGGATTCTCTTCGACAAGCCGGGCCAACGGTATACATCGTCCGCCTACCTTGCCGACTTTGACCAATGCTTTCGGGGAAAATTTGTAGGCTGCTATTGTAACCTTAGCGTTTGGATCGCCCGATCCTAACACTTTGCCCGGCACAACGACAATATCGCCGTCCTTAGCATGTCTTGAAACCTGCCCTAGATTGAGAACGATCCGGGACCGACGAGATTTCGCGAGATACTTTGCAACGGTAAGCCACAGAGGAGTTTGATACTTCCGCCCAGCACTTCGCAAATAGCCTATCGTGTGTAGCAGTTCTGGATTTGTTGGACCTCGCTTGACCATCTATAGTTAGCTCTCCTGAGTGGGGAAGGCTGATACGCCGTTTCGGTCTCAATAAAGCCTTTCGCGAGAAAAATGCTCACTCAGAGGTCTTCTTACCAGCACTAAAGCGTCCAACTGTTTGTATCTTGATTATTTCCGTCCCACCAGTCGGTCCTTTCGGGTCTCCCGCCACAATCGCGATCCTATCCCCTCTGCCCGCCATGCCCAGTCGGACTACTGCTCCCTCCGCCTCCCTGAATATGGTCTCGATCGAATCGAACTCCCTGCATGCGATCGGATGGACGCCCCATGATAGGAGGAGTTGTCGCTGGACTTTCCGTCTGCTCGACATTGCGATGATAGGCAGTGGAGGTCTATACTTGGACACGCGACGAGCCGTCTTCCCAGTTCTCGTCGGAGCAACTATCGCTTTCGCGCCAACCTGCGTCGCGGTCTCGCATGCGGCCAATGCCAAGGCATCCTCCTTACTATGCTCAGACCATCCCTTTCTAGCTCCTGATATCTCCCGCGGGAGGAACCTCTCAGTCTCCTCAGCCACACGGGACAATACCTCTACCGCTTCAACGGGATACTTGCCGACGGCGGTCTCCTCGGCCAACATCAACCCGTCCGTCCCATCGATAATCGCATTTGCAGTATCGGTTACCTCGGCCCTCGTCGGTGTCGGAGACATTAGCATCGACTCCAGCATTTGTGTCGCCGTAATCACCGGCTTTCCAAATCGGTTAGCTTCCTGAATGATCATCTTCTGAAC
>VBBH01000281.1 GCA_005888695.1 Candidatus Bathyarchaeota archaeon | reverse complement strand
CTAGAAAGTTGGAGAAAAATAGAAAGAAGTATCCGGTCGAGTAGGCCTTCGTGGGTTCCAATCCCAGCCCCATTTCACGCGCGACGTCGCGTAAAGGCCCCAGCTATGAGCTAGACCACGAGATGTTTACCCCAGATGAGCAACCTAAGAAATCGGCATAGGTTTCAGCTTCCTCTTCAACGAATCTGCGTAAATCTGAACCGAACTCGGCGAAAGGTTGAATGTTGAGAAGTAGTTTCTCTTTCCGCGTCTTAACTGACCACACCCCACCTACCCTTCCCCGCACCAGTACCACGGCTGATACCCATCCAGCTTCACGATACACCTTCTTGTGCTCTTCTTTGCTCGAGGTAAGGACTCGTCTATCTCGTCCTGCCAAGTAAACGTCGAAATTCGGGATCAGTCTTACGGGGTCTCTGAACTCTGACCTCAGCAGAGCATCCAGGTCATCTTTCAGTAACCAAGTTCTTCTACCATAGTACTCGACTTCTATCATCCTATCAAGCACGGATTCCCATGTTGGTCTTGCGTTAATTGGATCTAGGCCTGCCCAGGCTGCAAATTCTAATCTGTCTGATGGACCATAGACCCTCAAATAACGCTCAAGCAGTGCAACCCTAGATTCTTCAGGCGTCAGACGAATTCTCCAAGATTTGAGCCAGTCCTTGGGGCAGACAAAAGTAGTCTCATTGCCCCTTTGTGGCCCTAGGCAAAGTACTTCTTCGTAGGAAGCCGGATGTATCAGTTCATTCCAACTTGATTTCAGTAACAGCCGCAGTTTAGGCCTCAGGTGCTTGCCAATTGTTTTCACTAGTTCTGATCTTGTGAGGGCATTACCGTCTAGAGCGTCGCGTATTGCATGAGTAATAGTATCAAGGTCACCGTAAGAAACGCCGACATATTTCATCCACTGCGTTTCCCTGTCTGTGGAGACTCTACGGCGAGCACCCGCAAAAATGTCAAGGTCGTCCTTTGGGACTATGTGGAGAGTTCCTCTCATGCACCATGTCTTGACGAGACTCCGTTGTTTCCACAAACCATTATGAGTATCCCTTGGTCCAATACCTTCGACTCTCGCCCAGAATTGACCACGAGCCGCGGACATGACCTAGGCATGGATTCCACACACAGCCGCTACCTGATTGAGCGCTTTTGATTGCCTATGATCCAAGTTATGACGTTGAACTCTGAAAGCTAGAACGTTCTCAGGTGGCAGTGTTAGGGTGTGACTCCTGTTACTTTTCCTTATGATCACTCCCTGTCGTCCTTCCATTCGAGAAACTCCACGCTGACAAGGAGATTAGTCGACAATTGATATGAAAACGTAGCGAATAATTCAACTGTGAACTCGACGCGCTCACCAATGCGATCTGAACTTATACTAGTGCACCCCCCCGCCCCCAACAAAAATGGCGAGTCTGAGCAGGAAGCAGGCGCGCTTCGGAAAGCAGTACGGGTGTTGAGACGTTTTAAGACAGTTGTTCAGTAGGGAACGCAGTTGTGGTTGAGTCTGGAAGAGAAGCCTAGAGTCAGCACTAAGGGCTTCAGATTTCGCCTCGGCCTCTATGCATTATTCCTTCTTTGCGGGTTCTTGGTTTTCGCCGTCTCCTCTGTTTCACCTGACCTTTCGATCGGAACCGCAGCGGTTCCATTGTTGTTTCTCTTGACCACGATCGCGCTGCATGGAGACGTTCGTTTCAAGACGTATTGGGAGGTTTTCTTTGCATTCTTTGTTTTCTCTTTTGTATGGTTCACTCGGCATTTGATTCTTGATAGTGCCAGTGTGCATCCGTTCTACGCGACGCTCAGTGGAAATGTCGTGGCTCAGCTGGTAGATACAACCGTGGTCATCATCCCCATCTTACTGCTTACACTAGCTTCTGGGAGTGGACTCTCCTCTATCTTCCTAAGGAAAGGAGATCTAAAGCTAGGGTCCGTTGTCGGATTAATGGTTCTCGCCATCTTCTATTTGCTTTCTGCTGTTGTCGCAATATCAGTGGCAGGAATGAGTCCAAGTCGGTTCCTGTTCCTTAGCCCCTTCCTTCTGGTCTTGGCTTTGACAAACGGTTTCAAGGAGGAACTTTGGTTTAGAGGGCTTTTCCTAAACAAGTACGAGCCATTATTGGGGGTTCGATTGTCTAATTTTCTACAGGCTCCGATCTTTGCAATGAGCGTAGTGGAGGCAGAGTTCTCATCAGTTCTTATTGGCATCGTACTAGTATCGTTCTTTCTCGGGTTAGGACTAGGTTACCTTATGCGCAGGACAGGTAGCATACTTGGTTCTTCTCTGTGCGAAGCGGGCTCAGTTATTCCCATCTTTCTGGTTGTTATTTCAGCGTTAAGGTGAAGAAACGAATTTCAGGTCTTGGATGTCCCTTTCACAGCTAGCCATGTTGCCGGATGCCGTTGGTTGCTGCAGAAGGAAATCGGTATCCAATAGTTAGAATCGCTCCGCCACGAGAAATCCCCGATTGCTTTTATGTGCCAGTAAACCGGTGTCCAAATCTATCCCTATCATCCCTCGCGCCACCTACTCATGCGACCCATTGCAGCCACTCTCCGTGAGGGTTGCAGTATGCGAGTAATTGCTGTCGCTTGACTCCGTTCTCGAAAGTCGATAGCTCTAGCTCCGGCTTGTCTTTTCCAGGCCACCATTCATAGGAGATTTGAAAGATGTCTCGATGTGCTCCGCATTCATTTATCGTAGAAGAGAATCGTTCGCGCAACTCTTTTGGGAATTGATACACTACGTGGGAATGTGTAATGCAAACGGCCGTGTCAACTGGGACTTTCGAAAGCACTTTTGGTAGAACGGTTAGGACATCGCCTCGGATAACGGTTGGTGGGATTTGCTTGGCGAGTTCGATAGCTGAGTTGAGAGTCTCCATTCGCTTCCGATGTTCTGGCCATACTAGAGCTTTCAACCACAGAATCATATCTGGGTCGTTCAGATCAATCGGATTCAAGTCTATCCCCGCCCGGTAAGCAACTAAGGGTAGTCGAGTAGGAAATGGTGGACTAACGTTGCCACGCAGTACACAAGTTAGCTGTACTGGTGAATT
>VBBH01000280.1 GCA_005888695.1 Candidatus Bathyarchaeota archaeon | reverse complement strand
GGGATCCTTAGACTCGATCCTGCCGAAGCCTACCCTGACCATCTGCACGATCGCTCCCCCAGGCTCTGCGAGTATCGCTTCTTCGACGAGTCCAGTCGTCTTCGATGCGTCCGGCATCACGACTCGTGTGGGCATGTGCTGATCGACAGGGAGCCATTGTATGAGCGGGCTCTTCAACTCTCTCGCTTTCATGTAGTCTTGGCTGTGGAACCTTGCTCGGACCATGTTTTCGCTCGCTGATTCAACCTCGACATTGAACAGTTCCATTAGCCGAACAACTTTGGACTTCGAAACTAACTCGATATCACTCCTGCTTAGCAAGAGTCTGGCAGTGCCATCTTTGGCTTGAACTTTCAACGTGCGATTACCAAGTGCGGGCTGGCTAGGGTGCAGTGGAAGATGTGCTTCGAAACTTCCGTCGACATTGGAAACCTCCAAAGGAACCGGATCCAAGATGGCGTTGTACCTGTGAGCGGCTGAATCGATTTCCTTTCTGTTCAGCGCGTTGATGTTTTCCCAGCTGAGGCTCGCGTCCACAGGCCGAGGGCCGAGTTCATAGACTAACTTTCTCAAGGTGCTAGGCACGTAGCCTCTTCGTCTCAGCGCCGCTAGTGTTGCTAGTCTTGGGTCAGCATATCCATCTACGAGTCCTTCCTCGACTTCTCGAACCATCTCCGATTTGCTAAGCTTGATCCCGACTGTTCTCAATCGTCCGTAGTGGATAGCTTCAGGGTAGGACCACCCTAAGTGTTGGTAGAGGTAGCTTTGGCGCAGTTCGTTGGTCTGATGCTCCTTCCCACGGATGATGTGACTGATGTTCATCAAGTGATCGTCAATCGCCGCGGAGAAATTGTACAATGGCCATACCCAGTATTTCGAGCCGACCCGAGGATGAGGATGCTTCTGGGGATCGATGACTCTTAACGCAGGCCAGTCGCGAACTGCAGGATTCGGATGTGCCAAGTCGGTCTTAATTCGAACAACAGCCTCGCCCTCTTGATAGCCGCCTCTGAGCATCTTCTCCCAATCTAAGAGGTTCTCGACTGGGGTTTTGCCCCGGCAGGGACAAGCCTGCCCTATAGTTACGCGAGCCCGAAAATTCTCAGGTGAACACGTGCATATGTAGACAGAGCCTTGGGCCAAGAGTTTTGCGACGTGCTCGTAGTAAATCGATATTCTATCGCTCTGGATGTACTCTTCGTCCCACCGGCATTCCAGCCATTTCAAATCTTCCCGGATCAGATCATAGTATTCGAGCACCGATTTTTTCAGCCGTGGGTCTGTGTCCTCGTAACGTACGATGAAACTTCCATTGTACATCCTCGCATAATCGTGAGAGAGAATTGAGGCCCGTACGGAGCCTAAATGAAGAACAAAGTCTGGATTGGGGGCGAATCGAGTCACGATCTTCTCGTACTTGTCAGTCTTTGGGAGCGGTGGCAGTGTTCCTCCCGCGCGTGGTTTTGTTTGTGTGGCTATCGTGAATCCTTCAGACTCGATTGCGGGATGATTGCGGTTTGATTAATAGTGTTGGTTAGAACAGGTGTTTCTTGAGAAGTTCGGCCGGACCACCCGCCAGAGATGTAAGGATCTTACCTTCGGTCAGTTTGCCGAGTCGCCTGGCAATTTTCGATGATTCTTCCGGAAGCGTGTTAACGAATACCGACGGGCCAGTATCGAGGGAGAACCAAGCTGGGACATCGTCTTCCTCCCGCAACCTTCGCACTTCTTCCATAACACGGATAGAAGACGGGCTGAACAAGACTAAGCCGGCCTTTCCCGTCATTGTGACTGCGTGAAGATTGAGAGTATCCATCTCAGCTAGGCGGGATATTTGACGAGTATCTCTTCTGGTAATTGCGATCTTCATTCGTGGAAGAATCTTCTTCATGTATGATAGGCGGGGTCTATAGAAGGGGGACAGGACAGCGTCCTCGTGGGCAGTGTCTGTTCTGACGTTTGATGGGATTGGGACTATGATTGTTCTCCAGGGAATCTCATCTTCATTGGCCAATTGTTCCGCGTAGGAGAGGCCGTTACGGTTTGCGTACCATATAGAGAACCCTCCGACGAGGCTTCGAGATGCGGAGCCGGCGCCCAATCTTACAATTTGCGAGAGCATCTTTGGTCGGAACGACATTCCAAGAGCTTTTGTTGAGGCTAGTCCTAGAGCCGCAAACCCCGAGGAAGAGTAACCTAGCCCTTTTCCTTCGACCGGGGGATTCCGCGATTCAACCGTAACGTGAAGAGACCTTTGGCGCGCTATACTTCTGAGAGCGTCTAGGACTACTCGTATTCTGTTCTGTTCATTTCTCGAAGGAGCTTTGCCGTTAATTCTGTAGGTGTCGTGTCCTAGCGTCTCGCTGAACTCGACGGTAGTTATGGTTGGGAGCGACTTCATGCTGACACTTATACTGTCATGATAAGGTATCCGCTGCTTCTTGTTTTTCAGACCATGGTACTTGACCAGTCCTTGTATTGCGTAGGCTCTCGCGGTAGCTTTCACGAGACCTGGTCCCCTCGCCGGCCGTTATCAGATTAGTAATTCTGTTATGCGGTCAGGGCTATCACACGGATCAAATCTACAATGTCGACACCGAGGTCGGCCATGTTCTCCATGTGTGCGCCAATGTCTCTGACTATCAGGATAGTTCGTAATGGCATCTTCTCATCTAATACTTCAAGATCTAGGGAGCGATAGGCAGAATCTACTTTCTTTTCGGTGTCCTCAACTGCAATCGAGAGTTCCATGGCACGGGTTGGATTGAAGCCGAGTGACATCATCGTCTCTCTGATCTTTGACATTTCCTCTAGCACCAAGGTTACGATCTCGGCCAGGCGTTTGGTGTATCTCTTGTCCAGTTTCCAGCTCTTGTCAATTATGGATGAGACTCGATAGCCTATGCCTTGTGCATAGTCTGCTACTTCGCCTATTCGGAAGATCAGTCGGATGAAGTCGTCCCGACTCCCGAGGAGGTTACCGACAGAAGCTACTTCCTCTAGCAGCTTCTTCTTGGTCCCGTCGAA
>VBBH01000266.1 GCA_005888695.1 Candidatus Bathyarchaeota archaeon | reverse complement strand
GCCAAGGCAGAGAACCACAATCATTCCAGGCGTCGAAAAAGGAGCGGCTTACAATAAGATTCCTCAAGGACGTTCCCTCCATAGTCGGAGTCGACCTTAGAACCTACGGTCCTTTCCTGAAAGAAGATGTTGCGGTAGTACCATACGAGAACGCGGAGAGCCTCATAAGGCAGAGAGCCGCAGAGGAAATCTCCACCACCGGGAGATAATGAATAAAAGCCGGCCAGGCCGTTCCTCAAACCTTCCCGATAGTGTGATCAAATCAAATCATGAAATATCCCAAAGAGATCAGCACTTACTGCCCGAAGTGTAAGCAGCATACTGCACACGCTGTCTCAGTTTACAAAGCAGGCAAGCCCAGAACGATGGCATGGGGAAGCCGGCGACAAGAACGCAGAAAGCATGGTTACGGCGGACAGAAATTCCCCGAGCTAAAACGGACGGCGAAGACAACGAAAAAGTCGACTCTAAGGCTCAAATGTAGAGTCTGCAATTTCACAGTAGCCCGACTAGGCATCAGACTTCGAAAACTGGAGGTTGGAGCATAATGAGATGGGAACTCATACCCAAGCCAAGAAGCACATTCCTACGAGTCAAGTGCGCAAAATGTGGAAACGAACAGGTCATATTCGAAAGATCAAGCAACTATGTCAAATGCCTCGTCTGCGATGAGCTCCTCGCCCAGCCAACCGGCGGCAAGGCAAAGATAAACGGGGAAATACTACAACCTCTGACATAGAGAGTCCAGCAAGTTCATGTCTGCAGCCCAAGCTTCCCAGACAGTCTTTCCAGAAGTAGGCGACCTAGTTATTGCCACAGTGACCCGTGTAGAAGACTATGGAGCATACGTCAAGCTAGACGAATACAAAGCAGTCGAGGGTCTAGTCCACATCTCCGAGATATCCACGACTTGGGTCCGGAACATACGAGACCATGCACGACAGGGGCAAAAACTCGTCCTCAAAGTTCTCAGAGTAAACCCCCAAAGAAACCAGATTGACCTCTCCCTGAGACGAGTAACCGGACGCGAAAAATCAGAGAAGATGCTCGAGTGGAAGAAGGAGAGAAAGGCAGATGCAATCCTCAAAAGTGCCGCAGACAAGTTGCAGAGACCCGAGCCCGAAATTGATGACTTACGCACAGTTCTTCTTGACAAGTTCGGCAGCCTCTACGAGCCCTTAGAGGAATCCATCGACAATGGAACCGAGGCACTTGCTAAGGCGGGAGTATCTCCAGAGTGGGCCCAGGCACTCGCCGAGATTTCAAAGACCAAGATCCGCTTGGAAAGATCCAAGGTGCGTGCAACCCTCTCGATCGTATGTCACAAGCCCGGCGGGCTCGACATCATCAAACAATCCCTCGCCACAGCGAAGAAGGTCAGGAAGCCTAGAGGAACAGATGTCAGGATTTACACAATCGGCTCGCCAAAGTACAGGGTCGAGGTCGAATCGAGCTCGTTCGAATCCGCCGAGAAAACACTCAACTCCGTTATTGAGGAAGCAATATCTTCCATCAAGAAAGGCGGGGGCGAGGGAAGAAAGCTTGGATGAAGTTCCTAATCAGAAAATGCCCAAAGTGTAGCAGGTACACGCTCAAGGAGAATTGTCCCGTCTGCGGGACGCAAACAGTCAGTCCACACCCGCCGAGATTCTCACCCAGTGACAAATACGCAAGGTACCGGGGTGGTGGAACGACACAGGCACCTGCTGAATCAGCCTAGGCATTTCCGGCCTCGTGTAACCTTATCCCACAATTTTTGCAGTAGGCTGCTTCCATAGGATTCTGTATCCTGCAATGAACGCAAAACGTTCTCTGCTTTATCGGACGTGGAATCGTAAAGCCCCCATTCTTACCGCCGAGATAGAAATTGAATTTATCACCGCACGTGCAATCGAATCTTGCCACATGGTACCTGCTAAAATTCCACTCTTTCTTCGGGGGACCAGCCGTCGCGCTTCCACATTTTGGACAGTTCGGGACCATAACCACAAGCCTCTGCCTGAATCTGCATCCCGGAAACGGGAATCGATAAGACACCTTATTGGATATTTAAAATGAGATCCCGAGTGACTCTTAACAGGCCTCGTTCTCTGACGCTTTGCGAACTTGCCATGCCACCTCACCTTTCGAGCTGTCAACCCAAACAAGAAACACTCTACCTGTCACATTACTTGAATTGAACTTGTTGAGGTCCTGTATGAGCTTAGGATCCGCGAGAACCTCAACGGATGCTCCTCCAGCGGTTTCTGGATCTACAAGTTCGAAATTGATCCTCGTCCTGTCGGGCTCTGGAACCGCAGTGTAACGCAGAACATAGAATCCGTGCCCATCAAGGCTCAACAGGACTGGTCGCTGGTGCTGATCGACGGTCAAGGCTGTGGATAACCTCTAGTTCGCTGGCACTGCCTCAACTGTCAACGAACGCAGGCCCGCCACTCGACTCTTCACCGATGTTTCAAGCTCTGAGAGGACCCTGTGCATCTCGCGGACGGTCATATCTCCGTCAACCATCACCTTCAACTGGCCGACGATGAATGGTCCGGCCCTACGCAATCGAAGACCTGTTATTCCCTTAACTTGGGGATTGGATTTGATCAATGCCTCAATCTCATGGGTCAACTCCGGCTCATGAAACGCGTCAAGCAAAACGAGAGAGGCCTCGCGAATTGCAACGTATGAAACCGTGAGAATGTAAATCCCGACGATGATACCTCCTATCGCGTCGGCCTCTTTGAATCCAAGTACTGCAGCCGAAACGCTGATGAATGCGATGAAAGATGCTGACGCGTCCTTGATCGAGTTTTGAGCGTCAACCTTCAGTGAGAGAATGTTGTACTTGTTGGCTATCTGACGCATTTGTAGAGCGCGATAGAGACTAACGGTTCCAGCGCCAAACAGTACCAGCAAGGCGTATGGCGCGAGATTGATCGTGCTCGGTCGAAGGAGAGATCGGTAGGAACGGAACATGATGTAGGCAGCGATAGCAATTAGTGACACTGCGGTCAAGAGCGCCGTAAGACTCTCAACCTTGTAATATCCAAACTGGAATCTCTTGCTAGGCCGACGAAGGGCAAACCTCAATCCCATCCAGACGAAGAAGGAGACAGCCGCGTCTGAGAAAGAATCGACACCATCGGCAAACAAGACAATGCTGCCGCTCAGTTGGCTGAAGACGATCTCAATGACTCCAAGTGCAGCGAGGGTGATTATGGAAACGCGGGCTATCCTTTCGCCCTTACTGAACCCTGTCTCTTCTTCAAGCATCCCGTGA
>VBBH01000265.1:3348-4180 GCA_005888695.1 Candidatus Bathyarchaeota archaeon | reverse complement strand
GAACGCTTTCTGCTCTGCTTCGTTCGCCATCGGAGAGATCAAAGCGCCTTTGTTAGATGCGACTGTCAATGCACCTACGTTGGGCAGACCAGCTATCGTTGCTTTTGCCGCCGGGACACCTAGAGCTTTCTCAATCTGTTGGACGGTTGTTGGTCTGAGCCTGGGATCAACCATTGCGCCGTAATCGTTGCATACTATTAGATTCCCGAGAGCTGTGTACTTGTCATCAATAACTTGAACCGCCATTCCAGTCGACTCCAATCTTTGCAGTTCAACTCCAGCGGCGATGTGAGGGGCTAGAAGCCCACTCGAGTTTCCAACCAGGTAAATGCCGACGAGTCTCGACTCTGCTATGCCCACGCTATAGGGTTCCACTCTCAACGTGTCTCTGTATGCTTTGAGTTTCTTCCCGGACACTCCTGCCGGTAGGACAGCGATCTTTTCGTTTGCATAGGAGAAGACGCCGACGTTGGGGTCACCGAAAACGTCCGAGAATGCGATCGGAAACGATTTGGACTCAGCCGATTGTGTTTCCTGCATCGAATTCTCCCGCTCCGCTCACTGATTCCCTAATGAACCAAATCTTCCGGTTCTAGTCACGTTCAATCATAAGCCGTGTACGGTCCTTAAACTCTCTTCGTTAACGCCCAAGGACGACCCTTCCAAAAGTTATTCGCTCTTAAGAGCTTGAACTGACCTAGATTCTATCATCGATGCGCGGAGATTTCGTACACTGTTATTGCTCGCTTGAGGCTTTCGATTTTGGAGTGGAGGGTTCTTCGACTTCAGCAGGGATAGCGGCCTTGGCTGGTTCTGCTGGGAATACGATGAC
>VBBH01000265.1:0-3250 GCA_005888695.1 Candidatus Bathyarchaeota archaeon | reverse complement strand
CTCTTCGTTAACGCCCAAGGACGACCCTTCCAAAAGTTATTCGCTCTTAAGAGCTTGAACTGACCTAGATTCTATCATCGATGCGCGGAGATTTCGTACACTGTTATTGCTCGCTTGAGGCTTTCGATTTTGGAGTGGAGGGTTCTTCGACTTCAGCAGGGATAGCGGCCTTGGCTGGTTCTGCTGGGAATACGATGACTCTATCGTCCTTGTCCTTCACAACTCTCAGTCTGAGATGCCGTGGAGGTTTGCTTATTCCTCTCGCCCAGAGGAGCTGGTTTGTCTCCTCGCTAATGGACACGTCGTCTGACTTCATTCTGCGAGCTGCGAAAGCTCGTATGTACCTAACAGCTCTTGGGGTCCTCTTCTCTCTTGGAGCCGTCCATATTCGACGTAGGTTGAGATCGTAGAACTTTTCCTCGACAATCTCAAGGCCTTCTTCTTCCTCTTCAGGTTTCTCTGCTTCTGCTTCCTCGGGAACTTCAACTTCACTTGTCTTCTCTTCAGCCTCGACCGTTGTTGTTTCTTCAACCTCGACTGGCTTCTCTGATTCTATCTCGGTTTCTTCCTTTGCCTCCAGTCCTTCCTGCTCTGAGCTAGAGGGTTTTTGCTCTTCGAGCCGGGCTGGAGTTGTAGGTTCCCCTGATTCTTCTCCGATAGCAGCTTCTTCTGTGACCTCTTCCTTTTTCTTTGCCGGCTTCTCTTTCTTCTTGCTGGCCTTCCTTGGTTTCTTAGACAATCTCTTAGACCTTGATCTTGGATGTTCTCCAGCGTCTCTGCTTCGGGTTCCGCCTTACCCGTCCACGCGTCTTCGCCACTACCCAGGACGGGACTGGTGAGGCTTGTTTCAATGCGTGAGACAAATGATGTTTCTTACCTGAAAGCTTGTATCTTGCCATCTCGTGTCATGCTCTCCTGATCTTGATCTCTTTCTTCTGCGACTGCAATTGTTGTAGTGTGCGTTTCAATTGTTCGTCGGTTATCTGGCCTTGCAGTCTTCCGGATTGGGCGAGTTGTATCAGTTGCATTTCTAGATCCTCCGCGAACTCCGGTTTGACCATTCGGATATTTGTCAATCGTTGCCTTGCCTCAGGTGTGAGTATTCTACGTATGATTGCTTGTTTCTGCCGCTCGACTTGTTGTTGAGTTTGGGAGCGACGATTTTCCTCCACCGCGGCCCGTTGGAGCTCGGCCATTCTGCGTCTGCGTATTGCTTCGATCTCTTCGTCTTCATACGCCTCCGACAACTTTGTTCTTTCAGCTCGCCGCGGGTGTCGGCGTCCTGTGAGTTCTTGACTCTTTGAGTATGGAGGCGGCTGTAGAGTTGAGTAGTGATATGCCCTGTTTCGTCAATCTTCTTCCGTTCTTCCCGTCGATCGAGATTAGCTCTGCTTTCTGCAATTGTTGCAGCGGCTCTCTGATGGCTGAGCCGCCGGCCGGGACGTGTTTCTCTGGTCTGTTGCCTGCTCGTCTTAGTCCTCCATATTCCGTTCGGAGACGTGCTACACCAACAGGACCGTGAATGTAGATCTTCCTCAGGAGGGAGGCACAACGATAATACCACCAGTCTGGATTCTGCGGCGGGCGTTCCTTATGCGCGCCGGTTTTGGCGTATTCGGACCATGGAGGGGGAGTTATGTCCCCGACGTTTTGCTTGAGGTGCTTAGCTAGCTTTTCGATCAGATCGGGTGTCGGGACTTCATAGACCGTGGGCATCCTTCGATCAACATTTTATGGTTCTTAGTTATTGGAACTCTTTGACGGCGGACGGCCGAGTCATATAAGGATTGACTGTTTTATGCAATTTCTTCTCGCGAGAATAAGGGAATCGCTTGATGCTCTGACACGACAGGCATGTGATTGTTACGTTCATCTTTCTGGATGTGAGCCTCACTCTAGCGTTTCGTCCAGGTATCAAAGGCATCATACAATTCTTGCAGATGAAGCGTTTGTCCTCTCTCGGAATTCGGACTTTGGTACGCATAGATATTTTTCCGGCCAGTTCCACGTATCTCCGCGCCAGTCGTTTGTCATCTTCTCTTGCTCTCGTTCTTGCATGCTCTAGTAGGACTTGGATTCTTTCTCGGGCGATTGTATTGACCAGGGAGCGCTTAGCACCATATCCCCGACGTATTTTCTTCTTGACTTTGTTCACTGGGCTCATGAACGCTCATATTCCGTTGATTAGCTGGATGTGAGGCGGTGAGGCTTGTCCCGTTTGTTAAGCTTGGTCCTGGCAGAGTCCGCGGTAGAATTAGTTCCTAAGGAGATTTCAAGTCACTCGGCGATTAGGGCATGGTCTCGCCGAAAAGGAAAGCCTGCGAGTGAGCTGATTTTGGACCAGAACTATCATCATGCGGCAATCCATCGATTAGCAAGAATGGCTGAACGTCGCGGCCGGCCGGATATTGTGCACTATTGTCTCTTGCTGGCCTTAGGCTCGCCCTTGAACATGGAGGGACATTTGCGCTGCTACGTACACACTCTGAACGAGAAAATGATCACCGTCAATCCAAAAGCTAGACTTCCAAGACAGTCGGATCGATTTGTAAGTCTTCTAGAACAATTATTCTCGACTGGCGTTGTGCCGCGAGTCGGCGAGCCTCTGCTGTCTTTGAATAACGGGGGACTGACAGATATCATTCGCAAATTGGAGGGAGATTACGTGGTGGCGTTGTCCACGCTGGGCAAACCGAAGAGTATGGAAGAGGTTGCAGGGCTCATGGTTGACCATGAGCAACCAGTCCTCCTCATCGGAGGATTCTCGAGCGGACACTTCTCGAAGGAGACTCTAGGGTTGGCGAACGAGGTGTTTCAAATATATCCGGAGAGCTTGGAAGCGTGGACTGTCGTAGCAAGGGCAGTCTACGATTATGAACGTGCAAGCGGGCTCGAAGATTAGAGCCCCGAGAGACTCACCTTCTAGGCGGTTCGCATATTGGGCCAGGCTATTGTTCTCTCGAAGAATTCTCCAATAGCATTGTTTGCCGTGACACGGTTCCTTATCTTCGAGATCCCATGCCCCTCATCCTCAAACCGGACATATTCTACGTGTCTGCCGATGCTCTTCAACTTGGAAACTATCTGTTCTGCCTCGTCAACCGGGACCCTAGGATCGTTCGCCCCGTGAATGATCAATAGCGGAGCGCTTATTCGCTCAATATGGTGGATCGGGGAGATTCTCTTGAATAGCTCAAGATCCCGTTCTAAGCTACCGTACTCGGCCTCTCTGAGGTGTCTTCTCCACTTG
>VBBH01000264.1 GCA_005888695.1 Candidatus Bathyarchaeota archaeon | reverse complement strand
TCCTTCCCTCCTCCATTCCACCAGCTCATGTCCCGGTCTGTCCGACCATGCCACCATTTCGACATAAGCCGTTGGATCATCGGAAACGATATGGATCGCATCGCCCACTGCTACTTTGTCGATCAACTCATTGAGGCGTACGAGCACCGCTGTGCACTCGGAGCCGACTTCATACATTTCAAGATCAGGGAACAGTTTGAAGCATCGAACATGAAACTCTGCGATCCTTTCTTTCAGCAACGGGACAATCCTCTCAACACTGGATAATTCCTGTTTCTCTGATTGCATGCTCGACAATTTGAGACGGACGATCCAACCTTCGTCGTAGGCTGAATTGTTCAAAATCCTCGGCACTGCAGCTATCCTCTCATTGATCTCGACAATAGTACCGGAAAGTGGGGAGGGAATAGGACCAACCATTCGATGACTCTCGATAGTCCCGAGACTACGACCTCTAGAGACAATCGTCCCTAGCGGTTTCGTTCTGACTGAGGAAAGTTTTCCGGCAATCCCCATCATCAGGCTCGTTAATCCCACTGTCGCATTCGAGCCGTCAGGATCAATCCTGACCCAAGTATTCCCATCGTAATCGTATAGTAGATCGTCAGGGAAGTCGCAATGGTCAATAATCAAGGAAGAGTGCCACGCCTTCTGCTCAACAAGCTACTGATCGTCGAAATTAGCGAGACCCGACTGATTCAGCATTTTGATCGACGGGCTTTACCGGTATCATCGGGCTCGCTTTCAGCTCCATCCTCGAAACCTCCATGGCTATCGAGAGCCTCGGCCCCAGGCGCGTCACTAAGAGTCCACCGAGTGACCCTCCCACCACAGTCGGAATCGCGGCAGCCAATAGGACCGAGAGGTCTGACCCAATTATTCCTGTCGCATAACGTCCGTCGATGAATGCAGCAAAAGGTCCGACCAGCGCCGAGAGCACGACAAGGGTTCGTTTCTGGATCGAATTCCTAATAGCGAAATCCAGCACGAAAATCGGGACTAGGGCGAGCAGGTAAATCGGGATTAGGCCAGCGAGTGCCGCGCCCGCTTGAGGGCTTGGATTTCGAAGGTAGAAGCTACCTGGCGGATTCATGAAGGTCATCGCGTACGCCAAGAAACCAATCGCGAGACCCCCGTAGACTGCGACTAGAATCGAAGCCGTGAGTGTAACTACTCCAGTCTGACGGAACAGTTTCTTCGTGGTCCAGAAGAAGAATGTTCCAGTGGCTGCAAAGATCCCAAAAGATACGAGTTCAGAGACTAGCGAGAATTGACTTACAAACTCGCAGCGCGTGAAGCTCCGGAATACTTCGATACTACAGATGCCGAACGTGTAAGCCATGCCAGAAAGATCGGTTAGCCAGTAGCCGAGGAAGTTGAATTGCCCCCACATGGATGCGAGGCCTAGCACGACAATTGCGGTCAAAAGCCAAGGCCGAGCAGTAATCAGTTGACCAGCACGCTGGGCTTGCAATAAACGGATTGCACCAAGAGTCATGCCTATTCCACCCAACACCACACCAACGATAAGGATCGAATGTGCAGGTGTAAAGAGGAACGGATCAAAACCGTAAACCGTGTGCCAATAGAGATCAATCGGAGCGGCAACGAGCTGTAACTCCGTGCCAACGACGGCTACTCGCAGCCCGCCGAAGAGGGAAGCATACCGGGAATCTTGACCATGTGATAGACGGAGACGAACGCCTTGAAGGTTAGCAAGCGCAACCAGACCTATCCCAGTATACAAAACAGCGTGGGCTGGTGTGAAGAATGTCTCGACGATCCCGAGGATATGCGCGGAGACGTCCCATTGCGCGCCAGCTATCTGGAGGAAGGCACCTAGGACTCCGATACTGTAGACAGGCAGTAAGACTTGGGGTGAGAATGATTTCACGGTCCACCGTTAGGAAACCTCCCCGTAATATTCCTTAGGCAACCGCGTCTGTGTCCATCCTACAAACTCGTCGAACCCACATCAATAAGACAGTTAACCTGACGAGTCGTAGTGTTCCGTCCCATGAAACTCGGTGTATGTGTCCCGAATTACGGAGAAACGTCTACTCCTGATGCGATCCAGAGAATCGCCGTTGAAGCCGAACAGCTGGGGTTCGACTCGGTCTGGTGTACTGATCACTTGTTGATGCCGAGAAACAGCGGGACTCCGTATGAAAGAATATTCGAAAGCATTACAACGCTCGGATATCTTGCAGGAGTTACAAGCAAGGTCAGACTTGGCTTCTCGTCCCTGATTATCGCAATGAGAAATCCGGTCGTCGTGGCGAAACAACTTGCTACAATCGATAACTTGAGCAATGGAAGAGTAATACTGGCAACTAGCGCGGGCTGGAACGAGAAGGAGTTCTCCAATCTAGGCTCCAATTTCCACAACCGGGGAAGACGACTCAATGAATCGATCAGGATGATCCGTGCATTATGGAATGGTGAGACAAGTTTCGCCAACAAGATCCTTAATTATCACTTTGAGGATGTCGTCCTCGAGCCACAGCCGATCCAGAAGCACATTCCGATTTGGATCGCAGGAAACAGCAAGGCGGCCATGAAGAGAGCCGTCATGTTAGGCGATGGCTGGCATCCCAACCTCTTCCCACTCGATGTATTCCGCAGTATGGTGGCTGATTTTCGTGAGACTTTTCCAGAGGCGAAGACCAAGATGATAAGCGTCCGGGTTGGACTGAACCCCAGGGCCGAAACGTCAGAATATCGGTCAGCGCAAGGTGAGCGGAGAGTACTACTCTCAGGGAATCGTGCTGAAAATAGGCAAATACTTCAGGCACTCAATGAGGTAGGAGTCGCCTACCTTGTTGTAGTGCTCAGTCCAGACGGAAAAGTATTGGTGGCCAATCAGATCGAGGGTATGAGGATGATTCTCGAAGATACTCGTTGACTAGAATGCAGGTTTCAGGAAACACTCAATCTAGAAATCATCTGATTCTCCCGTCATCGTTGGCCGATTAGCATCTGGAAAGAGCTGGTTTGGGGGAATATATATTAGAGAATCTAGGAACCCGCTATCTCCGTTTCAAAAGGTAGAGCGATAAGCAACAGTTGCCACGATTCAAGACATCTGGAGACATTCTGAAGATCGTCTCCAACAAAGACCAGATCCGCAACCTGGGAATCATCGCCCACGTGGATCATGGTAAGACAACGATGACTGATAGCTTGCTCGCTGCCGCCGGCTTATTGTCTCCCAACCTTGCAGGCAC
>VBBH01000263.1 GCA_005888695.1 Candidatus Bathyarchaeota archaeon | reverse complement strand
GCATGTAAAGAGTTGAGACCGTTCGAGGATCGAGCCTATCTCAGTAGCAGCTTCAACGATCAGCTGGTGCCTATCTTCAGCAAGGCGCAGCTACTTGGTCTGCCTGTTTCGAGAAGGTATGGTAATGGTCAGGGCGCGGACATTCTAACATACGCTTTGGCATTGGAGAGGATTGGTAGGGAAGGCACTGGAGTGCGAACGTTTCTTTCGGGCCATGTCTCCCTAGGACAGCTGACAGTACAGAAGTGGGGGTCGGAGCAACAGAAGGAGAGGTTTCTGCCGCCTGCGACTAGAGGCGAGAAGGTGATGTGTTTTGGTCTGACCGAACCAACCGCGGGCAGTGATCCTGCGGGATTAAGGACCAGTTTTGAGGATCGTGGTGGTTTCTATTATGTGAATGGCAGTAAGGCTTGGATCTCTAACGGTAGTATCGCCGATGTTGCGGTTGTGTTTGCATATCCCAAGGGGAAGCAGGAGGGAATGTGCGCTTTTGTTGTAGAGAAGGGGTTTGAGGGTTATTCGAGTCAGCAGCAGAAGCATAAGCTTGGCATGCCCACATCGGATACCGGGTCGTTGTTCTTTGATAATTGTAAGGTTCCGAAAGAGAATCTCTTAGGTCCGATCGGGAAGGGGCTGAGTGTAGCATATTCTGGTTTGATGAGTGGAAGGTTGAGTGTTGCGGCGGGTTGTTTGGGAGTCATAGAGGATTGTATTGATGAGGCTGTTGCTTATGCTCGTCAGCGTGTTCAGCATGGGAAGCCTATTGGGAAGCATCAGCTGGTCCAGCGGCATATTGGATTGATGGCCACGAATTTGGAGGCGGCGCGGAATTTGACTTACAAGGCGGCGTTGTTGAAGCAGCGGTCTGATGAAGAGCCTCGGAACGTGGAACTTCGTGATCAGGCGGATATCATGATTGCCAAGTCGAAGCTTTTTGCGTCGAATGCGTCTTTTGATGCGGCGGATAGGACTGTGCAGATTTTTGGGTCAGGCGGGTATAGTTTTGAGACTCGGGCACCTAGGCACTTGGTGGATACTAGGGTGTGCCGCATCTATGAGGGGACTGATGAGATTATGGTGCAGAAGATAGCAGTGGGATTGTTGGGTCCAGGGTTCGAAGCTTACAAGTAGGGTCTTGCGGGGCCGGTTGACCGGTTTCGGGAATCCATGGTTTTTCCATGTTATTCTGGATTGGACTTTCAATCCTTGGCGGGTAGACTTATCTCTCTCCGTGGACTGATAGGATACAGCAGTAAATCCGGAGATTTGAGGGACGTTTAGAATGGAGACGTTGGAATTGAGTAAGAGCAGGCTAGTGATGCTTACGGAAGCTGCTGTGATTCTCTTCCTCGGGTTCTGGATGCTTGAGGAGTATGCTAACAATGTGTATCTTCAGGATTATGTTGCGAGTTTTTGGGCTGTGAATTGGTGGGTGGCTCCTGCGGCTGTTGCTGCCTTAGTGATTGTGGGTGGAATCTCGTATTATCTGGGTCTGGGACGGAATGGAATGGGTGAGGCGATGCCTGAGAGGAAGACTGCGGGAGAGGTGCGTGTGGCATTGGCTCAGAAGGAGCTGGTGACGAATAGTGGGGTTATGGTTATGGATGTTTGTCCGTTCTGTAATTCGTCGTTGCGAATGGTGGGCGAGGATAGGTTCCACTGTCGCAAGTGTAAACGGTATTTCAAGAGATAGACTGGCTGAGGGGAGAGTTTTGCTTCCTGCTGTGAAAGTCTGTTGAGAATTCTAGGAGTTGTTCTGTCTCATGAGGGAGAGCTGGTGGGTTTGTTCGGATTCGGGCTCTTGACAGGTTTGCTCCATGAGGGAGCAGTAGATGGATTCGTTCGGACTCAGCGTCGAGAAACTCTCAGCCAGGGGGTCTGGCAATAAGAATTCTTATTTTCGCATAATTTCGTGTGATTAATCCCTCGTGAGCTTCCTCGTGGTGAGGAAAGAATTCCTTTTTTGCGGTATTTTGATGTGGCTTCTGGTCCTTCGAGGATCGTGAGCGTGGACTTGGGTGTGAAAGTGAAAGTGTTCCCGTCTGTGGCTGGAGAAAAATAATGGGGGGTGGGGATCAATAACAATTCTTAGGGTATTTTTCCAAAATAGGTGTAAAAACTTTTTTTTTGGGTGCGAATATTTTTTCTGTGATTACTGGAATCCTGGCTTTAGCTTGAGGTGTGGAGCTTGGATTTGAGGAACTTGCCTAGTTCCACGCTCACTGGGCTCCTGGAGAGGTCGATGACACCCATCTCGACATTTCCAACCCGAACGTTCTGGCTATACTCTGGCATGGGAGCGTAACTTATCGAGGCCACGTACAAGTCTCCACGAGCGTAATCATCAGGCATTTCGGGTGGCGGGATGGGCTGGGTGACGAATACTACGCCTTCTGACCATGTTAGGAGGATCGGTTGACCCATTTTCATCAGAAAGGTGAAGGCGGTGACGAGCTGCTGGGCGTTATCATACTTGATAAGTTCCCGGACAACTATCCGTTTCAACGGTTCATGAACAATCTGTACCAAATCTCTCAACTCATTCCTTCTATTTCTAGAACTGGTAGGGTTTGGGGCCGGACTGGGGTTAATAGTGTTTCCAACTAACCCGACATGTTAACGCAATTCTAGCCTTGTGTGAAAGTTACTCCGTGCCTGCCGGATGGATACTTCCAGTGTATCGCCTTGGCGCCGAGTTTGTGACAGACGATCAGACAGGCGCCGGTCTCCATGCAGCCCTCAGTATTGTAGACTAGCTTCTCCTCCCAAACATAGACTTCGGCCGGGCAGATGTAGAGGCATGGCTTCTTCTCACATTTGAAACAAGTCTCAGTGTCCACCGTGATAAAGGGTTCAGGATCC
>VBBH01000262.1 GCA_005888695.1 Candidatus Bathyarchaeota archaeon | reverse complement strand
CGCCAGTAGATCGCCGTCGTGTCCGTCCGCGCCGCACTGGACAAGTATTGCTTCTGGATGATGCTTCCTCACCAAGGGGGGAACGATGCTCTCGAAGCCCTCGAGGAATGCCTCGTCGCCGCTACCGGGAAGGAGTGGAATGTTGACCTTCAATCCCTTGGCCGGTCCGCGTCCAGTCTCGTTCGGGTACCCAGTGCCTGGGAAAATGTAACGTCCACTCTCATGAAAATCAATGTCCAAGACTGCTGGGTCGTCATAGAACCCGTACATTACACCGTCCCCATGATGAGCGTCGATATCCAAGTATACTAGTCGTTTCAGATCATATTTCTGCTTGAGATAAGCTATCGAAATGGCAGGGTCGTTGAAGATGCAAAAGCCTGAGGCTCTATCAGGGTGGGCGTGGTGTAATCCTCCTGAGGGATTGAAGGCATGAGCGTATTGATCATTCATTATTAGGTCGCAGGCTTGTAGTGAGGCGCCGACGACCAAGCTCGTTGCTTCGTAGCAACCCTTGAACGCGGGTGTGTCTCCCATATCCAGCAGACCACCGCCCTTCTCGCTATTTCGCTTAACCAAGCGGACATAGTCTTGGTCGTGGAAAAGAAGGATTTCTTCCTCCGTTGCCATGCTTGGCTTTTCTACTCGGGCTTCTTTCCCGTCTATGATTCCTTTCGCTTGGATTAGGTCGTAGGTAAGTTTCACTCGAATAGGTCGTAGTGGGTGAGAAGGTCCGAGGTTGTAGTCGAGGAACCTGTTGTCCCATAGTAGTGCGGTCTTGCCCGGCAGTGTCTCTCCCTTGCTTCTACGATATCATTCCGTGTTGATCTGTTGGCCCATCGGCGATTTTTCGTAGATCCGTACTGATCTTATGTTTGTAAATTCGAGTATGCCGTAACGTGAGAGTTCGCGTCCGATGCCGCTCTTCTTTACTCCGCCGAAGGGCATTCGAGGATCCGAGGAGACGACGTTATTCACTGTGACAAGTCCTGCGTCGAGCTTTTGAGCCACTCGCTCAGCCTTTCGTACATCCTCGCTCCAGACGCTAGCCCCGAGTCCGTATTCGCTGTCGTTCGCCATTCTAATAGCCTCCTTCTCATTCTCCACTACCATGATCGGAGCAACAGGGCCGAAAACCTCCTCCTTCATCACTCTCATATTCTGATTCACTCTTGTCAGAATGGTCGGTGCATAATAGTATCCTGGCCTCTCAAGTGTTCTTCCACCTATCTCGACATGTGCCCCATCTTTGATTGAGTCTTTTGCCTGTTGGTCAAGTGCCTCAAGAGCGTCTTTCCGGACCATGGGTCCAATATCTGTATCTGGACTCATTGGATCGCCGATTCTCAAAGCATTCGTCTTGTTGACGAATTGCTCGATGAAGTCTTCGGCAACCTTTTTCACGACAAAGAATCGTTTGCTGGCGATGCAGCTCTGGCCGCAGTTGACGAAGCGTCCCCTCACAGCCCCCTCCGCGGTTGTCTCAATATCTGCATCCTCCAAAACGATGAATGGGTCGCTGCCTCCCAATTCTAACACGAATTTTTTCAATTGTCGGCTCGCGGCCTCGGCGACCTTGGCTCCAACGCTTACACTTCCTGTGAATGATACCGCGTTTGTCCCAGGTGATTCGATCATGTAGTTGGCCACTTCACCTCCTCCAACCACTACGTTGAAGCAATGGTCGTCGATTCCGCTCTCTGTGATTGCGGATTGCAGTGCAATCGCGGACTGAGGTGTCGTGCTGGAGGGCTTAAACACAGTAGTATTCCCGGCCATCAAGGCAGGAGCTGCAAATCGGACGCATTGCCAGACTGGGAAGTTCCAAGGCATTATTGCAGCCACCACCCCTAATGGTTGAAAGTCTACGTAACTATCAGTCGCATCTGTCTTCGCCGGTTCGGGGTGCAGGAACCCGGGTCCATTCTCGGCGTAGTAAGTAAAAGCCGTAGCGCTTTTCTCAACTTCCGCCATGGACTCACGAATAATTTTTCCCATCTCCAGAGTGATGAGTCTAGCGATCTTCTCTTTGTTCTCTCTGAGAGTCTTGCCCACGTTATCGAAGAGTCGTGCGCGTTCCTGCAGACGGACGTCTCGCCAATTCCTGAACGATTCCCCAGCTTTTTCGATGACATGGTCGACCTCCTCTCGCGTCGCTGGCTTGAGGTTGATTAGCCACTTTTGTACCGAGGCGTACTCTTCAATTTCTTTCACTTGTTGTTGTGTTTCCTTTTCATCCGCCACAACCACCGCGGATTCTACAACCTCGGAGTACGGAACAACCACGACGCTGGGCCTCCTGTGCCCAACTGTCACTGTAACAATGGAGTCGGAGTGTATATTTACGTCGCTTAATGCTGTTCTAGACTGGGCCGTAAATTGGTTTTGGCCTTCAGCTGATCCGACTCGTTGCAATCAGAGTCCATGTTTCCTAGAGAGGTTTCTGGCCGGTGTCTGTTAGACGTTTAGCCTCAGAAGCAAGTTGGCCTTGTTTTCTCAACAGCAACCCCGTTGTGAGGCTCATGCCTGAGAATATTGCAGCTCCCAGAAAGAAGACAGCCTGCACTCCTCCTACGTCCGCGAATATTCCAGCCAGAATTGTTCCAACGGCCATCCCAATGCTCAGCATGAAACTGTAAAGTCCCATTGCGGAGCCTCGTAAGTCATGAGAGGCCTTGTCGCCGACAAAGGCAAGCATGGACGGGACGAGAGCTGTTCCGAAGAAGAACAAGATACCCGCGAAAATACCTATCGGCCCGACAATATTGATAGCAACGAGAATGTCCTTCTCGTTTTGCGCTCTTATCAGCTGACCATAGAATTCAGGGAAGATTACGAGAAAACCAAGCTCACCTATGACACCGATCAGCATGGTCTTGTGACGTCCGATCTTGTCAGAAAGCCTTCCAAACAGTACAGCCCCAGCTCCTAGCACAACCAGGCCTACTATTAGCAGAGGTCCAGATTTTGAAATATCGAACTGTTGTCCGCCTATTCTTGGTAGGAAAAGGTAGAAACCGAGAATGATCGTGACCGAGAGCCAGAGAGGCAGTATGGCTACTACCTCTCCGCTTAGACCTGTGAATGTCTCCCTGAGGGTTTTCCGTCCCACCTTAACATGCGGTGGTTCTCGTAGCAGAAGCATGATCAAGAACGTCGCTGCGGCGAATAATCCGGAAACAATAATGAAGGCCAAGCCAAGCTCTGCTCGAAACACACTGAACAGGAATGTCCCGAATATTATGCCGACACCGTAGCCTGTAAGGTTCGACAAGTCAAAGGCTCCCATGCCAGTTCCTCGATTTTCGACGACTGTCAGGTCTGTGATCATGGTTAGCGACGATACTGTGACCATCGCCGCGGAGAGTCCCATCAAACCATGTGCAGACCCGATAACGAAGACATTCCTTGTCAGTCCCACCAGTAGAGTCAGGCCCGAGATCAGGGCCAAGCCTAGAACGAACGCACGTCGTCTGCCTTTCCGATCGATGTAGGCTCCAACTGGCAGAGCAGAGAACGCTTCCACGATCGGGTAAAGTGCCAATATGAACCCGACGATTGTAGCACTAGCTTCGATGTAGTAGGGTGGCCCGGCTAGGAAGAGAATGATCATTGTACCGAATCCGATCCTAGTAAGGAACACGGCCACGTAGAGAAGCGACAATGTCCCGAGCTTCGCTACCCAGGATAGTCCCTTTCCGCCGACTCCCTGCAACGAAGATTGGTCCAAGAGATTCATACTCGAATTCTACCGTTACGTAAGACCCCCTTCTGGGGACCTAGAACGGTTTGACTTAACGGGGTTGCTGAAGAGCCTTTCCAAGAAAGCCCTCCTTATCCGTCTATTGTGCCATTCGACGAGTCCAGTTAGAAGTGGAAACTCTTATTTCTGAACAATGCCCGGTTTGCCCCTTCGGTGTCGAGCAGGCGCCGAGGTAGACGCTGCGTCCTCGAAAGCTCAGCCTGTTCCCATCGAGGGAGGCTTGGGAGAGCACCCGGCTGAAGACCGGGTTGACGGTTCCCTATCAGAACCGGCCCAGTCGCAGGCTCAAACCCTGCCCTCGGCACCAAGAAAATATTCTAACGCAAAGGATAGAAAAACTGAAAAAGCCAAAACGCAGGCTCCCAGCCTCGGGATCAGATGCCAACAGTATCGTTCCACAAGATTGGATTACTACTATCACTGGTAGCCCTCAGCTCATCTCTCGCCGGTTTGGGATACTACTATCAGAATCGGACGGTGGGCCTGAACAATCAGGTTGCAAGCCTGAATACACAGAATGATTCCCAACACGACCAGATCGATTCCTTGAAAGGCCAGATCGCCAATCTAACTCAACAGATCAAAAACCTGAGCAGCAACATTGACCAACTTCAATCGACCAATGCACAACTCCTGAATCAGATAATCCAGCTCAGGAATCAGCTCGGTGGAACTGGTGGGCTCTGCTCTTCGGGAAAGACGCTTACTATAGGAGAGCTCACAGATCTTTCTGACGGACTCTCGAATATAGGAATCAAAGTTAGGGAGTCTTCATTGTTGGCGGTAGACGATGTCAACTCCCTCCTCTCCTCTGGTGGCTGCAATCTCAGATTCTCTCTCGCAGTAGATGATTACGCACTTGACAACTCGAGAGCCTTGTCGGACCTGCAGTCATTTTCAGCCTCGGGCATTCAGATTGTCGTTGGACCTTTGAATAGTGGCGTAGCCCAGTTCATACTTCCGTTCGCGAACTCCAACCACATCGTACTTGTCAGCCCATCATCCTCCTCAACAGCTCTAGGTATTCCAAATGACTATCTCTTCAGGACCGCACCTACCGATGCTGCGCAGGGTCGTGCTGACGCAAGGATGATGTTTGACAGAGGAGCAAGAGCCCTCATCATCGTTCAAAGACATGACGGATATGGAATTTCGGTGGGGGACGCGACCGCGATGAAGTTCGCTTCACTGGGCGGGAAAGTTATCGACACGATCCAATATGATGCTACGAGTTCCTCAACGACAGACTTCACTCCTGTCTTGCAGACACTTCAAAATGACTTCAATCAAAATGTCGGCCCCTATGGTCCTGACAAGATCGCTCTCTACTTCGTTTCCTTCGAGGAACTTGGTTCATTAGTGATCCAAGCCAGCCACACTGTCAACAATACGAAAACTCTCCAATTCTACCATCGATTCAACAGTCTGTATCCGGGGCAGTCATGTGATCAGTATTGTCTCGGTGCATATGATGATGTATGGTTATCAGCCCTTGCAACGTTGCAAGCCGGCTCCTACGATGGTACAAAGATACAAGCGATCATCTCGACCGTCGCCTCGAATTATTACGGACTTACTGGCTGGATCGAGTTTGACACTAACGGAGATCGAGTGCCCCCATCTTATCAGATATGGAAGATCGCGATAGAAGGATCTGCCTCCGAGCCCTCATGGGTTCTCGCGGGCACGTGGGACGCATCATCAGACAGTATCACTTGGCTTGCTCCACCCTAGATTCAAGGGAACACATCGTCCAGGGTTAGGCCAACGTCTCGTGGTTACTGTTCAGTTGAGGAAGGTTCATCCTGAGCGGGTCGGTCTACCTGTTCGCTGATCGTACTCTTCCTCGGGTGCAAGAAGTTGAGGAATGATAGTCGGCCTCGAAACACAGGTGACGTTCCGTCTATCGCTTTCTTTTGAACTGACGATGCCGTTGAAGGAATGCCAGCGGTAATGAGGTGTCGCCGGATCAGTAGCATCATGACAAGTAGACCTGTCGCGAAGACCGTAGCGTTCACAGCAATCGACAATTCGACCCTGGTGATTGCCACTTGGAGAATGAAATAGAACTGAGCCACCGCATAAATTGACCCGAACGCAAAAACTAGGAACGGCAGGATTTGATTCAACCGTTTATCTGTCCTATTGATAGTCTTCCCGGCAAAGGATTGCATCGCACCTACGATGGAGATCGCGATTAGGAGGGTGTCTGCGACAGGGTTGGGCGGTTGATTCTGGCTAATGTATCCGATCACAAGAGTCGTAGCTCTGTAGAGTAGATAACCCCATAACGCCAGAAAAGTTCCGCCAGCAAAAATTGATGCTTGAGGGCGTCCTCCCCTGAGAGTTTTCCAACCCCATTGCAGAACCACAGTGAATGTCAAGAGGAGGATGACAAGTACACTGATCGTCCACGCAATTATCTTCTCGTTTGCTCCTTGAACGTTCTGGTATGAGGAACTCAGCCAACTGGAAATCATCCAGACTCCGTAAACCAGTGGAGCAACCGGGATCAAGAGCGAGATTGCCCCGAGCGTCTTGGTCAAGTTCTTTCTTCCGCCGTTCTGGTCTATCCCTTTTTCGACCTTCGTCAAGAGGTGCGACACGGGCGTTGCGATGAAGTAGGCTTGTAGGAGAACCCAACCATAGAAAATGACGATAAATGCAGGAAAGAACGGCAGTGCTTCGACACTGCCCGCTTGATAGATCCAGTAGGATAAACCTGTGAGTAGCGGACCGAACACCAATCCTAAGACAATTATTCGCGTTTTCAACCTGGAATAGAAAATGATCTTCTTCGTCCTTTCCCACAACGTGAGCAATGACAGAACGAGGTATGTGCCACCTGTTGAGGCACCGATAGCAAACACGATGGGCCAAGCCTCGCTGAGTCGGATGGCTCTGCCGACGTAGACAGTGGCGAAGAGTACGGCCATAATGAAGGTGAAGATTACGGCATGGCCACGGATTCCTGGAGTGGTTAAGATCCTGAGAGATGCGGGGAGCAGGTGAAATCTAGGTTTGTTTTCAGGTAGTGTCAAGTTGATCGGATGCGGGCCGATTTCTATACTCGCAACAGGTCTGCCGTTCGCTCGTATTCTTAATTATTCATCCGATACTGGGCCCAATCCCTACTCGTAACGGGTGTCTTCACTAAGTACACGTTACTGC
>VBBH01000261.1 GCA_005888695.1 Candidatus Bathyarchaeota archaeon | reverse complement strand
TGTCTCGAGAGATGCTCTTGAAAAGATCCGTTTGCCGATCGTTTTGATCCGGAGAAGCGAGATGGGTCGCGGAGCTTTCACTGTCCTCGGAGACAAACCAGAAGCTTACACCGTGGCTCGAGCACTCGGGAGCTTCAATGGGGATTTCGAGGAGTATCGAAGACAATCGGGGCCTGAGCTTGTTGTTTACAAGCCCGAGGTTAGCGAACTTACGAGAAAATATCATTCTCTAATCGTGATAGGGTTCGGGGTACCAGAGGACCTCCACGGCGGAACATAGGAGACCTTGGAACAGGGGGATTATTGCTCGTTGTATTTTCTTTATGCCTCAAATGGACTGTCCGGGGAAATCCCCCATTTTGAGCCCTGATTGCCAAAATACGCACACTTTTTCTGGCCCCCGATGTCTCCCTCGTGAATTTCCGCTATGTTTAAATGAATAAACCCGTTTCCGCAAAATGCTTTTCTCGCATTTTGAGCGATTAACGGCAGATCTCCCTTATTTTGAGGCGCAGTAAAAAATAAAGTTGGAAAAAAGGGGGGGGTAGATTGTAGAGTTTCAAGACGTGGAAGAGACTTTACGAATACTTTCGGACCGACCACGTCCTGCCCCAGCCAACTCAACACGCAAAGCAAGGAACCAAGAGAGGAATTCGCTGGGAAAAAGTTTTACAGGCATTTTCCAAAAGTGCCCTCTGAATTTATTTTGGCCCCCACCCCCCATTATTTTTCTCCAGCCACAGACAGAACACTTTCACTTTCACACGCCACTCCACGCCAACTCCCTCATGGAGCAAACCCCTCAAGAGCCCGACTCCACACGCCCTCCCGCCTATACTGAATGAAAACTCTAGAGGTGTGTGAGGATAATTCCTACGCGTCTCATTTCAGCATGGGCATTCGGATGCCCTTCTCCTTAGCTATCCTTCTCGCATCAGGATAGCCAGCGTCCGCGTGACGGACCACTCCAATACCAGGGTCAGTGGTCAAAACCCGCTCTAATCGCTCGTCACTCTCCTTGGTCCCATCGGCAACCAAGCACATCCCAGCGTGAATGCTATATCCGATTCCAACACCACCGCCTTGATGGACGCTAACCCAAGTGGCTCCCGCGGCCGTGTTCAAAAGCGCGTTAAGGATCGGCCAGTCCGCAATGGCATCGCTCCCGTCCAACATTCCCTCGGTCTCCCTTCTGGGCGAGGCAACACTCCCAGTGTCCAAGTGATCCCGTCCGATCCATATCGGTCCGGACAGCTTGCCGTCCCGAACCATCTTGTTCAGTAACAGTCCGAACTTGGCACGTTCTCCGTATCCGAGCCAGCAAACCCTAGCTGGGAGACCCTGGAACTTCACCTGTTCACGGGCCTTCTCAATCCATCTAATCAATCCCAAATTGTCATGAAACGTCTCTTTGACCAATTCGTCAATCTTGTAAATGTCCTCGGGATCACCAATCAAAGATGTCCAGCGGAATGGTCCGCGACCTTCTGAGAACATTGGTCGGATGTACCTCTGGACGAAACCAGGAATAGAGAAGGCTTCCTTGAATCCTCCATCAAAGGCTTGTTGCCGGAGGTTGTTCCCATACTCGAACGCCACCGCACCTGCCTGCGACATTTCTACGATCGCCTTGACATGCTCTACCATGCTGTCACCGGCCCGCCGCATGTACAGCTTCGGATCCGTTTTGCGCAGTTCGTCAGCCTCCTCTTTCGACAAACCCGCAGGATAGTAACCGTTCAATGGATCATGCGCGGATGTCTGATCCGTCACGATGTCAGGAATCACTCCTCTACGGACAAGTTCAGGCTCGATATCAGCCGCGTTTCCGAGCAAGGCAATACTTCTAGGAGACCGCTTCTTCCTTGCCGTCTCGACCATATCCAGTGCTTCCTCAAGATTATCTGTCCACGTCTCGACATATCCATGCTTCAACCTCCGGTCTATGGCTGCCTTGCTAACTTCGACCGCGAGAGCAATCCCATCGTTCATCGTGACAGCTAGCGGCTGTGCACCACCCATCTCCCCTAGACCCGCTGTTAGAACCAGTCTTCCGGCTAGAGAGCCTTGGAAATGCTCCTTTGCAATCGCCGCCAGGGTTTCATAGGTACCTTGGAGAATTCCCTGTGTACCGATAAAGGCCCAAGACCCAGCTGTCATTTGTCCGTACATGATCAATCCTTTCTGCTCCAGTTCGTAGAAGTAGTCCCATGTCGCCCACTTCGGCACAATCATACTGTTAACGATCAAAACCCTGGGCGCCATTTTGTGTGTCTTGAACACCGCAACCGGCTTCCCGCTCTGGACCAATAGAGTATCCTCCTCCCCAAGCTCTTTCAACGATTGGATTATCGTCTCCAGGGATTCCCAGGAACGAGCAGCACGTCCTGTTCCTCCGTAAACGATAAGATTCTCAGGATCCTTTCCGACCTCTGGATTCAGAACATTGTGAAGCATTCGCAATGCTCCTTCAATCTGCCAGTTCTTACAGTGCAGCTCTGGCCCCGTCAAGAGTGGTAGCCGCCTCGAGTGTTCCAGTGATGCCGGCGAAGTGCGCGTCTTCTGTTGCGTCAAAAGACCGGTCTGCCCCCTTCCACAACTACTTCACCCCGGATAAGGACCTTGTCTACCAATCCGTCATCATAGGCATAACCGATCCACTTGTGGTTAGGCGCGTTAAGAATGACCAAGTCAGCGCGTTGCCTTGGCGCAATACTGCCAAGAGTCCTTTCTAGTTCAAGTGCTCGGGCAGCGTTCGTAGTAATCCCGCGTATGATCTCATCACTTTTCATTCGAAGCTCCCTAGCGGCAAGGGCGGCAACTGTTAGCTGGCTAAGCATCCAGTTTGCCGGGCTGAAATCAGTTCCCAAAGCCACCGGAAGGCCAATTGATAGCATCTCCCGGGCAGGCGCATGTTCCTTCATTAGAAGGCTGTGCGAAGAGCCGGGAAGAAGCACCGGGACAACGCCTGTCTCAGCCATCCTTTCAAGCTCGGAAATGGGCGATTGTACAAGGTGGTCGGCAGAAACAGCTCCAACCTGGTTAGCGATTTTTGCGCCTCCACTGTCGATGAACTCGTCCGCATGAATCTTCGGCTTGAAACCTAACTTCACGCCA
>VBBH01000138.1 GCA_005888695.1 Candidatus Bathyarchaeota archaeon | reverse complement strand
ACCCCAGCCTAAACCTATCAGGTTGCTCATTGCCTCTCGCGTCTTAATAGATCCGGGATCCTGCGATCGTTTTGCCCAGCCGAGAGCATAGGCGCCGTAGAGTACGAGTTGGCTGACTCTTTCGGGATGTCGCGAGGCGTAGGCTATCCCTACTGAGCCGCCCTGAGAGACGCCTAATAGTGCGAATTTCTCCAGGCCCAAGGAATCGACCACAGTCTCTAGATCGCTTACCCATGTGTCAAAAGAGAATTTTACTGGGTTCCAGTCGGATAGGCCGCATCCCCGTTCGTCATATCGTACGTAGGTATTGTACCTGGATAGTTCCCTGATCCAGTGGCGCCAGACGGGGCTTTCGAAGTCGAATTCGAGGTGACTCAGATAATGCGCGGCCCTAACGATGGGGTATCCTTTCCCGGTAACGGCGTATGCGATCTTCGTGTTGTCGTCTGCGGTGCAGAAATGTATCCGTTGTTCTATCTTGGAATCTAACGTCGCCGTGGCCCGATTTGTCTATGCTACGAGCTATCGTAAAAAGTAGGTGATTCATAGTTCTTCTCAGAAATCACACCTGCCGTATCAGTATTAGTTCCCTTAACCATCAAAATGATGGGCGTAGAAGTAAGCTTAGCATGCCCACACTTTTTGAACACTTTATCATCTCTTCCCATTCTGAGACTTGAGAATCGATTCGAGATCTGGTGGTGTCCAGTTTCTCGATTTGAGAATCTTCCCATTTGAGGCACGAACAATCTCGGGATCGCCTTTGCTCATATTAGAGCGATGGACTTCTTGGAAGACGGGTTCGATGTCTATCCCATACGAAACGGCTGTTCCGTAGACGACATATAGCAAGTCTGCTAATGCATCAGCTATCATTGTCATGTCTTGAAGACGTCCAGCCTCCTCGAGTTCTCCAAGCTCCTCTTTGATCAGAGCAATTCGCAAGTCTCTAGTCTTCGGGTCGACCATTCCAGGCGTGGTTCTTACATGAACTCCAAATCGTTCGTGCCAGTCTAAGACCATCTTTTGCTCTCGATTCATTCTCTCACATCATCTTTCGTAGATGACGCGTGATGAGTTACAATGTTAAGGATCTCCTCAACATCTTGCTTGGTCACCTTTCCTTGAGAGTACAAGTATTCCAGCCGTCTTGCTAATGGGTGCAATCCGAACATCGCGGCCCACTCCCACTCTTTCACTCTCCAAGTATTAAACGCGAAGACAAAGCCTCCAACAATCAGCGCAGTCGACACAGGTGTCATAACATAACCCGCCCATACCCAGGCAGCATACACAGGAGAGCTGGGAATGTTCGGTCCAATACACCCTAAATAGCTCGTACACGTATTACCCAGGCTCTGCTGCACTTCGAAACTTCCAATCAGGATAATTAGCCCGAGTATCATCACGAACAGGCCGAAAAGTATTGTAGTTTTGCGAGCCCAGTTTCTCGACCATCTACGTTCCCAGACCCACTCGGGAACGACCTTTTCCGAACTAGCCAACTAAACGATCGAAACAATATCGGTGACCTAGTCTATTTCCCGTTTGCGGACACAAGAGAGAATTCATCCGGTTGCGACGCCTTCCCCGATTCTCGCCACTCAGCCTTCATATATTTCTAGCCATAACCCGTGCGTCCGTTCGGGTGAAACCAGTAGGCTTTGGCCGTAGGTCCCCGTGTAATCGTGATGCTCGACTCCATTCTCGTCTAAAAAGTGCCTAGCCGATGAAAGATCGCCTACCTCTATACTCGCGCCGAGAATACCGCCTTCTCCATGTTGCTTGAGGAACATGGCCGTCTTACCATCATCCTTCGTAGGAGCGAGTAGCAGGATTGTTCCTTGACCTACTTGGAACTCTGTGCCCTTCGCATCCACATGATCTAACTTCACTTGTCGTTTAGCAAGGAGCCCGATCATCTCATACGGTCCCGCTCCGTCCTTCAGATCTTTCGCTATCATCCAAACGGACGCAAGCCTCCTCGCACCATTCGAATGAGAACCCACGCTATACTGTTCGGGATGGCGTTTCCTGAAGGCTGCCCTTTCCAGAGTATATTCGAGGAAGAAGATCGAGTCAGTAATGCTTGCTTTAGCCTTCAAGTCGACCCACTTCCACAATACCGAAGGCACGTCATCAGTATTCTCCAGCTTGATGGTCCCGCTACCCGTCCCAGTTTCTATTCCTCTTGACCGGAGAAAATTGACCGTCGCGTCCGCGGACCCAATATTCAACCCAACTGCACCAGCACCTTCATACTTCTCCAAGAACGCAACCGTATCCGCCGCCTTAGTGGGATCATAGACAGACAATAACTCAAGGTACGTGTCGTCTTGAAAGCGCGCTATACTATTCTCCGTGCCACCAGGATGCTGGCCTATCCCTGAAATATCAAAGCCAAGAAGATCATGGTATTCTTTGGTTGTACTCTGAAGGTCTCTGACCAGAACCACTAGATGGTCAATCCCACGACCATCTTGCAATAATGAATTCTGTGTTTGCGACTGCAAAGTGTCGTCAGCCTCCTTGCTTTAACTGAAGTACTAAGGCTTGCCTCGAAAAATCAACCACAATCGGTTATGCTTTATAATCGCACCAAAAAAGTGAATCGAAACAATGCGAAGAACGCGGACACACTTCTCAAAGGAGTTGGGGCTTCGCGATTCAGTTTTGCTCGGTGTCGGCTTCATTATCGGATCGGGAATCTTTCTCTTTCCCATTTTAATGGCAAGCATGGCCGGCACCTACTCCCTTCTCTCGTGGGTGATAGGCGGCATCTACACGATACTAACTGGACTCTGCTTCGCAGAGAACGCGGCCAGAATTCCACGGGCCGGTGGACTATACTCTTACGCACATCAGGAACTCGGTAACACAATCGGCTTCCTTGCAGGCTGGTCATTCTGGATAGGATATTGGCTCACGATATCGACAGAGACTAAAGCTCTCTCGCTATACTCCTCATTCTTCCTACCAGTCACATATTTCAACGAATTGTCAAGACTACTCATTGCAACCGCGATAGTCATTATTCTCACAATCATCAATTACCGTGGTGTGAGAGGCGGAGGGCAGACTCAGGACATCTTCACTGTCGGCAAGATAATTCCTCTCCTCATCTTCATCCTCGTAGGCGTCTTCCTAATCCATCCTCAAAACTACTATCCTCTTCTACCCGCAAACGCAGCCCTCGCACCAGGAGTGGGCTCTGCAATAATCCTCGCATTATGGGCCTACCTTGGAGTAGAGATAATCACAGTTCCCGAAGAAGAGATCAAGGACGCTAAGCATACTGTCCCGCGAGCGATCCTTCTCTCCATCTTCATAGTTATGGCAGTCTACCTTCTCGTTTCCATTACAGCTCTCGGACTGGCTCCCTGGAGCGATTACATAAAATCGAAAACTCCGCTTGCAGACATTTTTCAGAGCGCAACACAGGGCTCGATAGGAAGCCTTGGCGGCATCCTGTTGGCGATCGGAGGATTGATCTCGATCATTGGATCGATCAATGCTGTAATCCTTGGGACGGCACGTGTCTCATACGCGATGGCACGAGATGACCTATTCCCCAACTTCCTGAATCACCTGCATCCGATATTCAAAACGCCAGACAGAGCCATGCTGCTCCAATTCATTCTCGCAATGACCGTCCTATACTTCGTCTCCAACCTCTCAATGCTAGCTTCTCTCACGGTCCTCTTCACAATAATCCCTTACCTACTCAGCTGCGTAGCAACCCTTCAACTCATCAGACGTTCAAACTGGAAGACCCAGATTCTCCGCACACGTTACACGCCCATAATCGCAATAGTCTTCTGTATCGCATTATTCTTCTTTGTCCAAGTATCGGTGCTTCTCCTCGGGCTCGCCTTCATACTAGTGGGCCTTGCAGCATATTACCTGAAGACGAGAACAACGAAACCAAGAAGCAGCTCTCTCTTTGAGAGGTAGGATTCACGAGCACGGCCAAATAGCCTGCAATCCTTGGCTATACTACGATATCCAGATGTGGATTTGAAGGGTTGTAAAACATGCAAGAGGGAAATTTGAATTTCGAACATGATATATACATGAATGATGGGCACTTGCTAGAACTATGTATAATTCCAAAGTTCTCCTAATCCTGCTCGCATCCCTAACGCTTCTAGCAATTGCAACTGTCCCTGCCCACGCATACGGAAGAGAGCAATGGCAGACCACATTCTCTTTCAACTGCAACGCCTCCATCTCTTTCTGTAGCGGCTTCGGTTTCTGGGGCTGGTGTGCCTTCGGAGGAAGCGCACCTGATGGGCTCAGCGGATCGACGGGTGATTGCCAGATTACACTTTACAATTTCAATGGAAAACTAGGAGAACCCGCTTACGGTCCAACCCACCTCACCGTCGACTATTCACACTGGTTCATTACAACCGGAAGCATGGGCTTCCCCACTAGACCTGATCTCGTTAGCTTCTGGGGAACCGGAACCGTTTCAGCGGTCGGCCCCGGGACAAGCGTACTCTTTCCGGGTGCCAGCTTCCCGGTCGCGTTTGGATGCCCCTCAGGAGCCCTATTCTTCCTCTGCGACACGGGGATCCCAGCGGTGCCTGGACACTATGCCTGGAGCGATATTCCATTCCTTCCATTCATCCCACCACAACCGGGACTCGAATACCACATACAAGTAACCCACATCCCCGCATAACGCGACATACAACCCTCCTCCTCTTTTTCGGACCGCATGCTAGTCCCCTCGCAGGAGGAGCTGGTAAGGCTCCCCCAACGTAGGACACCTTCGACTATTGAATCTGAGCCTGGTATAGTCTCTCTACTATCCCTCTAGCTTCGGGCCTAGTGAAAATCTCCTGGAGAGACCGAGGTTTCTATCCTCAAAGACATGTGATGCATACCATTTTGGGGCGAAAGCGATGAAGTGCAAAAGTATTGGTAGGGTGTCTTCTCCTTTCTCCGTGAGAGACCATCTTACTACCATTGGAGAATTCCGAGGCAGGAAAAAAAAGCGCTAGAAGAAAAAAGTTTTACAGGCATTTTTCAAATTCACCCTAAGAATTGTTATTGATCCCCACCCCCGATTATTTTTCTACAGCCACATACAGAACCAGCTTCACCTTCACGCCCAACTCCTCACTAACTCATCAACCCTCGTCGACCCCATCACAAGCCCCAAGTCCTCAAACCATCCCTAAGCTTAAACCCCAACAACTCCCCACTCTCCAGACAGTTCCATTATGCTAGAAACCAAGTTTACCAAACTAATCGGTTGCAAAGTACCCATACAACAGGCCGGAATGGCAGCTCTTGCAAACCCTGAACTCGCCGCGGCCGTCTCCAAGGCAGGAGCGTTAGGAATGGTTTCCGTCGGAGGATTCCCACCTGAAAAAGTCACCCTAGAACTAGAACAGGTCAAGAAGCTAACATCGAATCCATTCGGAGCCAACTTCCTCATTCCAGGAGAGGCTCATGAAGACCTCGACGAGCTACGCGAGCCGGTCAGAGCCGCCTCCAAACTAGCACGACTAGTCGAGTTCTTCTATCGAGAACCAGACGCTTCACTAATCGAGATCGTACATGGCGAAGGTGCCTTGGCCGCTTGGCAAGTCGGCTCCAAGGAAGAGGCGCAGGCTGCGGTCGACTCCGGATGCGACCTCGTAGTCGCCCAAGGCATAGAAGCAGGAGGCCACATACGAGGAAAGATCGGACTCATCGCATTACTGGACCGAGTCTTATCATCAATCGATGTTCCTGTGATAGCTGCTGGTGGAATCAGCTCTGGCCGAGCCATGGCAGCCGCACTCGCCGCAGGAGCATCAGCGGTTCGTGTAGGCACACGCTTCGCCGCCTCCGAAGAAGCGGGCCCACACCCCATTTACGCAAAAGCAATGATCAATGCAGAGGCCCAGGACACGGTCTTTACAGAAGAATTCTCGACCGGCTGGCCCAACGCACCCCATCGAGTCATACGCGCCAGCCTAGAAGCCGCCAAAGCATTCCAAGGAGACGAAGTTGGACAACGGTACATGAAAGCGGAAGATAAATGGGTCCCAGTCCGTCGACTACAACCCATCGCCGTGACAAAACAAGTAAAGGGCAACATTGAAGCGATGCCACACTGGGCCGGGGAAGGCGTAGGCTCCATAAGGAGGATTCTGCCCGCGGCAGAGATAGTAGACCAGCTGTCAGCAGAAGCGGAGAAGTTGTTGAAACGGTGGACATAACACATTCAGGTACTTCGAATGTCAGCAGCAGGCTCTTGAGGTGTCGTTCTTATTCTTCCATGAGAAAAAAGGAGGAGTTGATCGTCTGCAGCGTATTACACTGATTGTTCTATGTACTTCGAATGTCGCCGTTGTTGCCGCCACGGTCAGGTGAAGCGTTCTTCCAAGTGCGTTCGATAAGCCCTTGGTCAGCAGCCTCGTATGTGAACAGGAAAGTAGTCACGTGGCAACCGGTATCGCTTGGGTAGCTGCAGGTAAGGAAGTGGCTGTTCATGAACGTACTCGTGAAGCAGTCCTCGGCAGGTGGACTCATCATAGTGACCGCATCGCAATGAGGATCCATCGATGTTTGCGAGACCCCAGTAGGAATCGGTATGATGAAGTAACCGCGCAATCCGCCTGTTACACCAGGTGCCACCGTGCCGCCGTTCCCAAATGGTCCCGGTGAGGTGTTGCACGCGCCAGGGCTTTGGTTAGTGTCCGGAGGAGGCGGAGTAGCTGTTGAGGGAGTGAGGAAGCTCCCATCCCTGAATTGTTCAACGACCACGACTGAACCGGCCTTGTTGAATATAGTGAAGTGTCGTTGGAATGTGTCGTCTGCCCAGTTGTTTCCACAAGTCCCAGAGTCGGCTGTGCCGCTTGCATATGGGCCGTAATGCTGTGCCGAGGTGCTCGACGGATCGACCAGCGTGGTCAGGTCAGCTGTCGCAAAATTGTAGTCGCCGATCGTGTTGACGATGGTCAGCATGTTAGAAAGGAGTGGGTTCAGGGTTGATACGTTGGACACAATGTTCTGTGCCTCGGGCGCCGCCCTAGCTGACGCAAAGGAGAACCCAAGGGATAGCATCACGAGAACGATTGTAACTGACAGTGTTCTGATCGTCATCATTTTTCTTCGATATTTGCAGCTTTGCACATAGGTAATAAAATAATAGCACCCGCTACAATATTCTCTAGGCTCGATATTCTCGGGTTCCGATATATCCCGATCACTTAGAAGCAGGAACAGGATTAGCTCTCTGTGGAAAGACTGTCCCAAAAAGGGGTATTCCGATCCTTAGCTGCGTGTTTCTTACTTGCTCTTTGTACGGATGAAGGCAGCAGAGACTGCGACGAGCACGGCCACGAGCGTGAAGGCTCCTCCTATGACAAGCGATACTGCGCTCGCAATCACTTGGTCGCTGGATGAAAGAATCCTTTGCTGGCTAAGGAAGAAAACTCCTACTGCATAGAAGAGTCCTCCAACGATGAACGCTTTGAAATGGTCAAAGACGCCTGGAAACGCTTCGGTCAAAGTACTATTCTCGCCTAATGGTGAAACGCCGAGGTAGATCGCTGCTATGAAAGCGTAGCCTGCAATGACCATTGTTGCCCATCCTTGAAGTGTCTGGCTTGTAGTTAGGAAGCTGTTCGCTGAAGAGACGAGGAAGACGTTCAATCCGAGCAGTACTGCACCAACCGCAAGGTTATGCCAGTTCTTGAAAGCGGTCGTCAATGCGTGCCTATACATTTCTGTAGACATTTTTTCTCAAAGTCGAGCGCCGGTTTGCACGCCTGCTAAAAGCATGATTCTGATCAACTAGTTGAACAGTGGAAACCGTAGTGTAGATACGGAAAAAGATGTTTTTCGGAGGAATAAAGCAGAATCCGTTGAATAGGTAGAAAACGGATTAACCGAAGAGAAAAATAATGGGGATTGGACAGACACCCGTTCTAGAATCTAGGATTGTGAAGTGTGTTTCGCCCTAGCTCTACCCTTCAGCCTCGTCCTCCCAATGACTCCGATTGAGATCGCGATTACGACCAAGAGCCCCAACAGTTCCCAGATAACCAACGGCTGACCCAAAGGCGTCAGAGTTGTACTCGTGCTTGACCGAGGTAATGGTAGTTGTGATCCAAAAGTGTCCAGCGCTCCCGTCTTTCCAGCAGGAGCATCGTTCCAGTCGCCCGCATTCCACACCATATACCCTAGACCCGCCCCATGAAGATCAGTTATCAATCTAGAAAGATACGCCACTGTCTCAGGTGCGTAACCTGCTGAGCCCGGCGCAGTCTGGTCAGGTGGACAACTGTTTGGCATCGCGGGATCTCCACATCCCGTGTCAGCGCCAAACTCTGTCCCGATGAACGGTCTACTCAAAGTGTTCTGAACATCTAGCGCTCCTTGAAACTTCGAATCTGCAAAGCTCTGGGCCGCAGAGATTGTCCATTCACCTGAATGAGGAGCATAGAAGAAGTATTCATGGAAATCATAGAAGACATGGTTTACTGAGTCAGTTACTACCGGGAAAGCAGCTAGATCAGTGCCTCCGCCTGAAGGAGTACAGTCATTGTTGCATCCCAAGACAAACCATCTCGTGTCCCCCATGTTCCTGGCCAGGTTGATGATAGCCTGGTCATCAAAAGCCAAACTACTACAATGCGGCTCATTCTTCGTCTCCCACAGCACATTCGGATAAGTGGACTGAGGAGTATCTTGAAGGACTGGTTGCCAGAAGGACGTGCTGGGACAATCATACTCGTGATCATCTCCTATTACGGTTATTCCATAATGCTGTGCCAATTGGAGAGTTCGATGCCAAGCCCCAGAATTGTACGTGCCAGAGTCTGGCTGGTTCCCAGGGTCGATGATCGAGACCCGTGCCCCATTGTAGCCTCGGGCTTTCAATTCTGCAAAAGTCACCTCGGTATTCGACGCTGTCTCTCCGGGAAAGACCTGGGAAGCCGGGCTTCCGGACGTGATATGATTAGATGCTACAGCCAGAATGCCTCCGTAACCTCGCAGTAATGGCGGTGTATCGGATGCTGCTTTCACAAATTCAACAGAGCGTAATCCAATAGAGGTTGAGACGAGCAAAAGGCATAGTAGCAGTGGGAGTTTTCCCACGTTTCCTAACTTCCCCTCTGCCTCCTCCTCTTTGAGGCAGGCATGATCTTTACGGAGATAAGCACGGCCGCAGCTACGACCGCGACTATAATGAGGAGAACAGGCCAGTATTGAAGAATTCCAACAATACCGCTACCGTTGTAGCCGTTAAAGAACTCAGACATGACCGGAGCACCTGCATCATCAGATGCTAGAGTCGGAAGTCCCCAATTGTCCTCTATCGTATGTAGATAGGAGTAATGAGTGTACGCAGTGTTTGATGTGAATCCCTTCTTGGCCATTGGACCAGTCCAGGACGCATAGACGCAATCCGGGCCTCCGCTTGAACAGGAAACATCATTTCCCTCATCGTAGACTATGAACAAAGCGGCTCGCTGAGTCTTGAATACAGTCGAGCCCATTATCTTCGGAACAATACCTGCAAGGTATGTATCGGCATATCCGATGCTCGTATCATGCGCATCATTAGAAAGGTTAGGCGTTAGCCAGACATAATTCGGCCAGTTGCCCGATGCGTTAAGTGCATCTATTAGTTCCTGATCGCTTGAAGCGGTCGCACCGACAAGATTGTTGCATCTCGACGGGCTATTCGTTATGTCCGAGAAATATATGAATGGAAAATGGTCCGTGTCAATTCCGCCGCCTGCACAGTCACCGGTCGTGAGGTCTTCTGCAAATGCCTTCCACGTTAACCCGTGAGACTCTAAACTGTCCACTAGGTTCTGATGATTATCCTGACCACAACAGAGGCCATCGTCCTTGTTGACTCCGATCTGGCCACTGATCATTGCGGCATAGTTTGGTTCGCTCGGATGGCTTACACCGGAATATCCCTTTGCGAGAGTGTACTGTTGCGCAAGACCTGCTTGGTACTGTCCTTGGGCGAGAACGCTCGGCAGGTCATTGTTCTCCATCAAGATGGTTACGACATGGTCAAAGTATTTCCCTGATGGAGCGGAGGCATGAGCTATGAGCGTAGAAGCTTGGAATACCGATGTGAAAAGTAGGACAGCCAATAGGATGACGTGATATCGTTGCTGTCCATCTCTTCCTATCAATGCCGACCAATCCTCTGTTTTTTTCGGAACCTGAGAAGTCCGGTTCGGCGGTCCTCAACCTGCAGACATGCCGGAGATGAGCCAACCCTTTCTACGAGAACAGGGAAGGTCTCCGGCGATACTAGTATAGACGGGTATCACAGCCATAGGTCGACCTATACCGAGATCGACTGTTCCCGGTTAGACCGATAGGCAGCTTCAATCGAAGAGTACGGCTCTTGAAGCGATAATCCCAACCCGTCCCACGATTTCTTAAACCCCCCATAGGTCGCGAACAGAGATTATGCATCGATACACGACAGACATATACGAAGGAATGCTTGCAGAGACCACGACGGTCCAAGGATTCAACGGGGACATTATCAACGCGTACTTTGCGCGTCCCCTGGGACCCGGCCCTTTTCCAGGAGTTGTTGTGATCCACCACATGCCAGGATGGGATGAGTTGTATCGCGAGATGACGCGAAAGTTCGCCCATCACGGGTATCTTGCTTTCAGCCCGAACATATACTACAGATTTGGCCACGGGAGCCCAGACGATGTGGCGGCGAACGTACGCGCGTCCGGAGGAGTTGCAGATGACTCAGTCCTCGAAGACACAGAGGGATCGCTCCGATTCTTGAAATCACTTCCACAATCCAACAAGAAGATTGGAGTCTTCGGGACGTGCTCGAGTGGACGCCAAGCCTTCCTCGCAGCATGCAGGTTGAAAGGACTTGATGCTGCAGTAGACTGTTGGGGCGGAGGCGTCGTCATGTCCAAGGAAGAATTGACTCCCAAGCGTCCAGTCGCACCGATCGATTATACGAAAGACCTCTCATGTCCATTACTGGGCTTGTTCGGCGAAGAGGACCAAAATCCAACACCGCAACATGTCCATTTGCTGGAAGAGGAACTGAAGAAGTATGGAAAGAACTACGAGTTTCACATGTACCCGAAGGCTGGGCACGGCTTCTTCTACTATGACAGGCCATTATATCGTCAGGAACCGGCGGTTGACGGCTGGAAGAAGCTCTTTGCATTCTTTGAAAAATATTTGAGGCCATCCGGCTAGGA